>JBGPUS010000125.1:0-6356 GCA_041491325.1 Nitrospirota bacterium
AATAGATGTTTGCGGCTGTTAGGCCAATCGAGTTTCTTGACAAGAAATCCCACTCCTGTATAATCGATGCATATATCAATCTGAACTAATGCGTTTTGCGGGACCGGGTTAAATTCACCTTGAACAGGAGGATAAAAATGAAAAAAACTATTGGTCTGGCGCTTATAGCAATGCTGATAAGCGCAACAACGATTGTCACCAGCGGAAGGTGCGCCTCGACGTCCGGCGAGGTCAAGGATGATACGACCCTGACAGATACCTCCAGGGGGTTGAAGACGGACAGCAGTGTTTCTGATTACAAAGGACCGAAGCTCAGGGTCGGTGTGGTCAATTTCCTGAACAAGACGCCTTCGAAGGTGCAAGGCATCGGCGAGGCGGCTGCCGATATCCTGGGGACCATCCTGCAGAAGACGGAGCGATTCATCATTATTCCGCAGCAGGACATGGACTCGATCCTGTCGCAGCAGCGGTTGGGAGCAACCGGCGTGATCAATCCCGATACTGCCGCGAAAATGGGCGAGGTCATGGGGCTCAACGCTATTGTGACCGGCGCGGTGTCCGCATACTCCGAGGCGAGCGAAGGAACCGGCTTCATCGTGGGCGGGACCCGGACGCAGATCGCACGCGTGACGGTCGACTACCGCATCGTCGATACGACAACCGGCGTCCAGCTTATGGCGGATTCCGGCGCGGGGATTTACGAGAAGAAGGTGATCAAGGTGCTCGGCGTGGGAAGCGAGGCAGGGTATGATTCCGATCTCAGGGACGGCGCGCTTCGCGACGCGCTCACGAAGGCCATGGTCAACATGATGAAGCAGCTCGGCAAACGAAAATGGAACGGGAGGATCGCGCAGGTGGACGAGGGAAACCTGTACATCAATGCGGGCCAGAAGTCCGGCTTGAACGTAGGGACGAAACTCGACGTTTTCAGGCCCGGCAAGGAAATCATCGATCCCGTCACGAGAGTAAAACTGGGGACCACGGAAAAAAGGATCGGCCAGGCCATTGTGCAGCAGAACGACATCGGCGATCAGGCCGACCTCTCTATTGCAAACCCCACGTCAGGCGCGGGCTTCCAGCCGGGCGATATTGTGAAGCTGAGCGCGAACTGACAATATTCAGCGCACATTTAACAGGCTGTAGAAAAAATCCCGGACGTCATTGCAAGGAGCGTTTTTTGCGACGCGGCAATCTCGAAGTTATTGATTACTATACAACCGAGATTGCTTCGCTTCGCTCGCAAAGACGGCTAAAAGACTTTTTCAGCGGTCCGTTAGAGGGAATATGCTTTCTCTGTTGATAATGTAACCACCTTATGCTATATTAGTAACTACATATGAATTGTCCGGAGGTCACATGATATCGGTCGGCATAAAAGAGCTGAAGGAAAAGCTGAGCAGCTATATGGATAAAGCCCGCCACGGCGAGGAGATTGTCGTGACGGACCGGGGTAAAGAAATCGCGCTGGTTCTTCCCATATCCCGTGAGCGGAGCGCGGTAAAACAGCTCGTTGGGGCGGGCAGGGCGTCCTGGAGCGGCGGCAAGCCCGTTGGCGTGAAGGGGATCAAGGCAAAGGGCGGACCGGTTGCCAAAACCATTTTGGAGGACCGCCGTTGATCCTGTACCTGGATACCAGCAGTCTCGTGAAGCTCTATGTCACTGAGTTTCATTCCGGGCTTGTCAGGGCTTGGGCGGAAGAGGCGGAAATCATTGCCACGTGCCGCGTTGCGTATCCTGAAATGATGTCAGCCTTGAACAGACGCTTCAAGGCCGGAGACCTGGGGAAAGAGGACTATAACGTGCTTGTGAAGTCTTTCTCCGGCGAGTGGCGGCGTTTTGCCGTGATCGATTTCGATGAAATCGCAGCTGGGCGTCTGGCCGCGGCATACGGATTGCGGGGTTTCGATGCCGTTCATCTGTCTGCAGCCGGGCTGCTCAGGTCTTCGGGGAACGCTCCCGCCATGGCTTTTTCATCCTTCGACGAAAAGCTGAACGGCGCCGCTGCCGCGGAAAAGTTCACGGTCCTGCATTCGAAATAAAAGTAACCTTCCCTATTCAGCGCTCTCCGGTTCTGACATGGATAACCGTAAAGTAAAAAGGCAAAATGATTCGTCTGGCCGACAGATTGAAAGATGTTGGGCTGTGATTCGTAGCCCAACCTGCATTATGCCTATAAATGCCCAAATCGATCGTTGACTCGGCTGAAGTAAATAGTACCCAAATAAAATTGCTTGACATAAAGTATATTGTTGTGGTCTAATGTTACCGTAATTCAAGCGTCTGCAACGAATAGCATCCTTGTTCAATGTGTAAGAATGCGCCCCAACTCCGGCTCTCGTTCAAAAAAACAGCTTGTGCTCTCAGTAAAGATAAAAAAGCTAATGCCCATTTTGAATCTAAAATAAGGAGGAGCGTAAAAATGAGAAAATATGCAGGGTTGCTGTATGCCGCAGGTGTCATGTGTATGCTGTTGGTCGTATCAGGATGTGCTCACAACAGACAGCCTGAAGCGAATCCGTACGAGAAAATGTCCAAAGCGGATATGAAGTATAAAAATATCCAAATCGTGAATTTTACCGTATCGTCAAACGGAGTGCAGGAGAATGATAACCCGAACGAAATTTTGGCGGAAGCGCAAGCTGCCTGCGTCACCACTTTGACAGAGTCAAAATTATTCGAAACGGTTAAAACTGTCTCGGGCGCGGAGAAGGATAATTCAACCTTGCTCGTACAGGGTGAATTAAGAAAACTAAGGATTGTCGGAGGCGGGGCACGGTTTTGGATCGGCGCCATGGCCGGAAAATCTGAAATGGCCGTTTACGTGAAACTGATCAACGCTTCTACGGGGTCGGTGGTTACTGAAAGTAATGTTAGAGATGACTCGAATCCTTATTCTGGGGCCTGGAGCGTCGGCGCCAGTGATAGGGCTCTGCCGGCGCAAGTGGGCAGCCTGATAGCAGACTTAGTCATTAATGTATCAAAAAAATGATGGACGTCGGCCGATCTTCTGACCGGTAGAATGAAAAGATTTTATGACATGATGGAGCAGAATGCGACGCACGGTGTGTGCTGCGCATTCTGCTTTTTTTTGTTCCCGGTGTGTCGTGGCCTTTGTCGATTATTTGCTTTTGATGCTATAGGTTTCTAACCGGGGATGAAGCGTTAATTCTCTCCGAAAGCCGCATGCCTGTTTTTGCTCTCCCTGTTCATTCAACGACGATGACGTCTTCTGTCCTCTCACTCCCTTAACCCGATTTGCTATAATGTAATTATTCGGCACAGATGGGTCAAACCTCCGCCGAAACACGGGGTAAGCTTCTTCATGCCTTCCGCGCCGAAATGAGATCGATATGCAAATAGCGGCTTTCATCACGGGCGTCGCGCTGGTCTTCATCGTGCTGTTGGATGCCTTCGAAACAATAGTTTTCCCCCGGCGCGTCACGCGAAAGCTGCGTTTGGTGCGTTATTTCTACCGCACCACGTGGTCGTTCTGGTCTTTGCTGGTACGCGCGGTGGCCGCAGGCAGACGCCAGGAAACGTACTTGAGTTATTACGGCCCGTTTTCCCTGCCGCTGTTGCTCGGGTTCTGGGCCGTAGTTCTGATTATCGGCTTTGCGCTCCTGTACTGGGCGCCGGGCGATGTTATCAAGACGCCTGAGGGTTTCGTAACGTTCGGCGCGTGCCTCTATTTCAGCGGAACGACGTTTTTTACGCTCGGCTTGGGTGATATCGTTCCCAACGCCGCCGTGGCGAGGGCGCTTGTTGTTTTCGAAGCGGGCATAGGCTTCGGCTTTCTGGCAATCGTTATCAGCTACCTTCCCGCGCTCAACCAGTCGTTCTCGCGGCGAGAGGTCAATATCTCGCTCCTGGACGCGCGGGCCGGCTCGCCGCCCACGGCGCTCGAAATCCTCCGGCGCCACAGCCGGGACCACGGCGAGAACGCACTGACGCAATTTCTCCATGAATGGGAACGCTGGTCCGCGGAGCTGCTTGAAAGCCATTTGTCCTTTCCCGTGCTCGTCTATTTTCGTTCCCAGCATGACAACCAGTCCTGGCTCGCTGCTCTTACGTCCATCCTGGATACGTGCGCCTTTGTTGTCACGAACCTTGAAGGAGAAAGCGTCCGTCAGGCTGAACTGACTTTTGCCATGGCTCGTCACGCGATCGTAGACCTCGCTCTCATCCTCCATGCACCGCCCAAAAAACCAAAAGTCGACCGCCTGCCGCCCGGCGACGCGACCGCGCTCCGGTCAGCCCTCGTTGCCGAGGGGATGCGCCTCCGGGAGAACGCGGACGCCATGCAGCGGCTAACCGAGTTGCGACGGAGCTATGAGCCTTTCGTTGCCGCCCTGTCCGGGAGACTGCGTTTGTCTGTTCCTCCCTGGATACCGGAGTCCACGACGTCGGACAACTGGCAGGTCAGCGCCTGGGGGAAAAGCGCCGGCCTCGATCGAACGGGCCGGGCAAAGACGCCGGAGAAGGATCATTTTTGATTTTGGCGCATAATTGCGTTGAGGTGGTGTATGGCTGCGTTTGGTCTGGAACCGATCAATAGCATGTGTCCTTATTGCGGTGAGCCTATTGAACTCCTGGTTGATTGCTCCGTAAGAAAGCAAAATTATATCGAAGACTGCCAGGTGTGCTGTAAGCCGATTACGGTTCGCGTAATCGTCGATGAAGATGGGTTTCCGTCCGTACAAGTTTCACAGGAAGACGAAGTGTAATGAGTGCAGGATTTCGTTTTTTCTTCTAACCTAATTCGTTACCATCAACCCAAACGTTAATAATATCCCTTGACGATAATATCCAGTTGAGATAATATACTGCCGATGATCAAATCATTCAAAAGCAAGGAGACCGAAAAACTGTTTCAAGGCTGGTTCTCTTCGAAATTGCCACAGACGATTCAACGAGTTGCCGCTATTAAACTTGAGCTGATTCATGCGGCAACCGTGATTGAAACATTGCGTGTACCGCCGTCGAACCATCTTGAGGAATTGAAAGGCAAAAGAAAGGGACAGCATAGCATTCGCATCAACAAACAGTGGAGAATTTGCTTTACTTGGAAAGGCAGCGATGCCTATGATGTTGAAATCGCCGATTATCACTGAGAGGCATGAATATGAAAACGAAAAAACGTGATTTTCCTCCCATCCATCCGGGTGAAATTCTCGTTGCAGAATTCCTGGAACCCATGGGGATCAGCCAGTACCGGTTGGCTAAAGACATAAGTGTTACACCCCGTCGCATTAATGAGATCGTGCATGGCCGACGGGCTATTTCCGCCGATACGGCCCTGCGACTGAGCCATTTTTTTGGCATGGAAGCACAGTTTTGGCTAAATTTGCAATCCCGATATGATATGGAAGTAGCCAAGGAAAAGTTTCACGATAAGATTATCAAGCAAGTCCGTCCCTTCTCGCGTGCGGCATAATCGATGAGAGACCCGCACAATGAACCCGACGGGTCATTCGGTTGGGCTGAACGATGTTAATGAAGCCCAACGACTCGAAACGGAAAGATGTTGGGCAGGATGATACTTTTGCCCATCCTACAAACGGTCGAGACTGACGCACACTTCACCTCATCGTTTTGCATTTGCACAATTACAAAAATTCTGTTAGAAGAGGAGCAACGAATGGATGTTTGTCCCTGCGGTTCTAAAGTGAAGTACGCGGAATGCTGCCGGCCGCTGATCTCCGGCGAGAAGCGGGCGGAGGCGGCGGAGCAGGTCATGCGCGCTCGGTACAGCGCCTATGTCATGAAGGAAATGGAGTATGTCCTCACCTCCCTGCATCCGGAGCACCGGACGGATTATGATGAAAAAAGCAGCCGCGCCTGGGCGGAGCGGACCGTGTGGCACGGCATTGAAATTCACAATACCGTGAATGGCGGTCCGAATGACAGCGAGGGCCAGGTTGAATTCACCGTATCGTACACAGAGAACGGGATTAAGCAGGAACACCACGAAAGGTCCGTCTTCAAAAAGGACAAGGGCATCTGGTATTTCGAAACAGGGAAAGTACTTCCCCCCAAGCCGGTAGTCCGGGCCCCCAAGGCAGGCAGGAACGATCCCTGTCCCTGCGGCAGCGGCAAGAAGTCCAAAAAATGCTGCGGCCAATAAAGTTATTTCTCGCCCCCGATAAATTCATTCGAGGGCAGGCTCTGCCCGGAGAAATTCTTGAATTACTGCTTCTAAAAACAGAAAGATTTTGTCTTTCTCTGCGAGCTCTGCGAGAAACGCCTTAAGCTTGTTGACAATTTCCATGCAGCAAGGTATCTTATCAGAGGTTGAGCCGTATTATCCGCGTGAGGAGGGAAAAGTGCGTTTGCGGTCTTTTTTTCTTGTGCTGTTA
>JBGPUS010000126.1:0-6337 GCA_041491325.1 Nitrospirota bacterium
CAATGCGGGTCTCGCGGGAGCGCTTCTCTTGCCGCGCTCCTGGTCCCTGTTGGGCGGCGTCTTTACGACCCGCTACGGCGACGGTATTGTCGACAGCCCGATCGTGACGCGGCGCTACGCAACGATGGTCTATTTCGGCGCGGGGTGGAAGTTTTGAGGAAGGGATGCAATGGATAAAGCACTCGAAAAGCTGTTAGCCGAACTGGAGCTTGCCCGACTCGTTTTCCTCCTCGGCGAAGGAACGGATTAAATCGCGCTTCTCCTTGCTCTTGGTCGGTTAGCCAATCACAATTCTGCGCTGAGACTTGCCTTCGGCCTATTCTTTTGATATTATTTGTACTTATATGGAGGACAGGACCTTGTTCTCATATCATCGAAATTCAGGCCACAAGAATATTTTCTAATTCTGCTCCACAAATGAATCGTCGTACTTCAATCCTCCCGGGGGAGATATGGCAACGGATACGGGCGGCGGCCCTGATAAAGTGACAATACATTCCTTGCGGAAAACATTGTCGCAATACGCAAAACCGGACCGGCGCCGGGCGATTCTGCAAATAATCAACACCGTAATTCCCTACCTCGCATTATGGGGCATCCTTATATACCTGGTTGAAAATAAGCACCCCTTTGCCTTGATTTTTCCGCTCATGGTCGTCGCGTCTCTTTTTCTCGTGCGTATTTTTATTATTTTCCACGACTGCGCGCACAATTCTTTTCTTGCCTCCCGTAAGGCCAATACCATCATTGGCTACGTGTTAGGCGTACTGACCTTCACGCCGTTTACGTACTGGCAACAAAATCACCTCGTCCATCATGGCACGTATGCGAATCTGGACCACAGGGGGGTCGGGGATATTTGGACGTTGACGGTTGAGGAGTATCTGGCGGCTTCCAAGAGGACGCAATCGGCCTACCGGTACTATCGCAATCCTATTGTTTTCCTCGGCATCGGCCCAGGGTACTCTTTTTTGATTACCCAGCGTTTCCTGTACCAATGGGAAGGGAAGAACGAGCGTTACAGCGCGGCGGTCACCAATTTGGCCATTCTTGTGGTTATTTTAGCAGCCAGCCTGACGATCGGGTTAAAAACGTACCTTCTGATTCAACTGCCGGCAGTCCTGATTGGCGGGGCCGTCGGCGTGTGGCTGTTCTACGTTCAGCATCAGTTCGAGGGTGTGTATTGGTCCCGTCACGAGAATTGGGACCCGGTGAAAGCTGCTTTGAAGGGGAGCTCTTATTACAAACTACCGAAAGTGCTTCAGTGGTTCAGCGGTAATATCGGGCTGCACCATGTCCACCATCTCTTGCCCAGAATTCCGAATTATAAGCTTCAGCAGAGCTACGATGCATCCCCCCTCACGCAGAAAGTAAAACCCCTGACCCTCGGTGCAAGCCTGAAATCGTTTCGTTTGAATTTATGGGATGAGAAGCAGCAAAAGCTCGTGAGTTTCAAATCACTAAAGGAGAGAGGAATGAGCTGAGCGTTCATTCACGTGATATGCCTTAAGACATTATTCCTTTACATTCGCTGTTTCGAGCGATTGCAATATCCGTTCGATTTTTTCCCTGATGTGGAGTTTATTCTCCTCGAAGTGTTCGTGCTGCTCCGTCTCGCGCCGGGCCTGGGCGAGATTTTGTTCAAGCTCCCGCACGCGGGCGCTCAACGTTTTATTTTCGGTCACGAGCAGCCGCACCCGTTTCTCGACCTCGGCGAATCGTGCCTCAAGGTCCCCGACAGCGCCCTCCCCGTCTTTTCTACTTCGCATTCCGTGCTCCGGCTTCCGCGTATTGCTCCTTGGCCGCCCCCACGCTGTCAGGCGGCCTCTGGTCCAGGGCGGCCGGAAGCGTCCCCGTCTTGCCGTAGATCCTCTTGTACTCCGCGTAGTTCCGGAGCACTTTCTTCACGTAGCCCCTGGTCTCCATGTACGGAATGGACTCCACAAATGTGTCGCGGTCCCTGCTGTTCCCGTTCTTGGCAAGCCACGAAGAGACTGCTTCGGGTCCCGCGTTGTACGCCGCTGACGCGAAATAAGGATCTCCCTTGAACCGTTTCATAAGCAGGCCGATGTACCAGGTCCCGATATTGATGGCCGTGTCCGCGTCAAAAAGTTTTCCTCCGTCAAAGCCCCGCATCTTGATCATCTGCGCCACCTGGGACCCGGTCGAGGGCATCACCTGCATGAGCCCGCGCGCCCCCGCGGGCGACAGCGCCTCGGTGTTGAACTGGCTCTCTTCCCGCATGATCGCGGCGATAAAATACGGGTCCTGGCCGTATTTACGGGAATAGGCAATGATGCTTTCCCAATACGCCTGCGGATAAGCGAGCAGCCACAAGTCTTCAGGCGTTTTGCTCAAAGGCGCTTCGAGATACCGCTCGTAATTCCTGAGCACGATCATGAGCGAACGATAGAAATCGCCGAGTTCAAAAAAAGCCTTGCTCAAACCGATGAGCGCGCCGCGTTTTCTCGGCAGTTTCTCGTGCAGGGACCACAGCTCGATTGAAGCTTCTTTCTTCATGTCGAGGTGCATGAGTTCGAGGGTCTTTTTGAACGAAGGCTCCGCGGCGAGCAGCGCTTTGGTCTCCTCGGTCCAGACGGGCGGCCCGTCATCGGCGTCATTAGGCTGAGCGGGGTCCTCGGGACACGTGCCTTCTTCGCATTGAATGATGAGGTCGGGGGGCAGGTCAGTCTTTTCGACAACACCCGAAACGGACAAGGCGGCCATCCGTTCCGTGGCGCGATACCCATAGTAGGTATAAGGGCCTTTTTCCCGCAGCCGTTCGTAGTAGGCGAGCGCCCGGGAGAGATCACCCTGCTTTTCCGCGATCTTGCCTTGCCAGTAGCGGGCCTGTTTTACGAGGAACGATTTCGGATAGCGATTGATGAGTTCCTGGAGGGTCTTCTCGGCTTTCTTGAAATCACCGGCAGTATAGCTGGTCCATGCCTTCCACCAGATGGCGCTGTCAGCGAACTTGCTCCCGGGATATTCAGCCGCCAGTCTCCCGTAATAAGCGAGCGCCTTTTTCATGTCGCCGGTTTCGCGGTAAATATTGCCCATGAAAAAAAGGGCGTCATCGGCCCAATCGCTCCAGGGATAGGAGTCGAGAATTTTCTGAAAGGTCTTTTCTCCCCGTTCCCAATCGCCGAGTTTGCTGTACGACCTCCCGATCCAGAGGAGAGCTTCCGGCGTCCTCGCGTCGGAGGGATAGGCTTTCACTACTTTCTCAAGGATGGCCGCTGCCTCGCCGCGCTTGCCGGTATTGAACGCGGCGATGCCGGTCTTGAACAGCACGTCCGACCGGTACGGGGAGCGAGGCTCCCTCTCCAGCAGTTCAGCGAAGGTCTCCATTGCTTTCTCGTACTGGTTGGACCGATAAAGGTTCTTTCCGCGTTCATACAGCTCTTCGGAGGTAAGCTCGGGGATCTCTACCCCAGCGGCCTCAAGATCCTCAAGGGCTTCTTCCACGGCCAGATCGAACGCGCTGCCGGGATACTTGACCCATACCTCCTGGTATTTCCGCACGGCTTCCGCCAGGCGGTCTTCCGCGATCAGCGCCCGCCCGAGCCCAAGAAATGCGTCAGGAACAAGCTCGGCCCGGGGATACTCGCGCAGAAAACGTTCGAAAACCGCGATGGCTTGGTGGTATGCTTGCGACTTGAGAAGGGCCTGCGCCCGCTGGTACACTGCGCGCGGAACCAGGGAGCTTTTTGGGTAACGTTCCGTTACGCGCTGATACAGCGTCGCGGACTGAGTATACCGTTCTTTGGAGAAGTGGTACTCGGCAAGAATGAAGACCGCGTAATCGGCAAGCAAGGGGTATTCCGCTTCGACCCGGAGCATGGCTGCATCGGCCCCAGCCTCGTTGTCCATCAGGATCAGTGCCCGTTCCCTGAAGAATAAAGCGCGTTTGTACGCGGCGGTATCAGGATAGCGCTCGGTCACCTGTTGCAGAATTTTCAGGGCGGAGTCTGCTTGTCCGGACTTAATACTTTCGACGGCTTCTTGCAGGAGCCGGTCAGGAGATAGAGCTGGTACGGGCTCTGCTTTGTAGGTCGCGGCACGGGGAGGGTCGGCGTCGGGAATTCGCGGAGCAACCCGCCCTCCCCCGCATGAATATAAGGAGAGAAACGCCAAAGGCAGTATGAGGTATTGCAACATAGACATGGCTCCATCCGGTCTCAATAAACCACGTCGCTACCCACCTATATTAGAACCTCGCGCGTGTCCTGTCAAGAGGTGTTACGGAAGCGGTCTTCTTAAAATACAGTATATCAATAAATCGGGATGCCGATGAATCATCCCGCAGCAAGCTACAGGGAATTGCAAGTTAAATTTTCAGGAAGCGGGGAAGCTGGTCCCGGGCAGTCAGGAGCCGCGCAAGAAAGCGCTCTTCAAGAGACAGGCCGGGATTGGATCGGAGAGAGCCGGGAACCGGCGGCGTATCGGGGCTATATACGAGCAGGTGAAAGGCGACTGAAGTGACTGGAGCATCGGGCAACGGCAACTGCTCCACGTCGGAGACGAACTCGATCCATCGGTCGGCCATTTCCATGTATTTCACGGCGTCCTGGTCCCGGAGATAATCGGCAACGGTCTTTTTCGGAGACGCGTCAAGGCCCCCGCAGACGTTGCGCCGCGGCAGCACAAAGTGAGAACGTCCCTTATCGAACACCCTGCCGAGCGGGAAGAGGCGGCAGGCCAAAGGCCGCGCCGCATGAATGCGGCACCCCTTCTCGGTCAAAAAATGGCAGGCAGGATCGCGCGGAAGCATGACGAGCGGAAACGCGCGAGCGCGCTCGGTGTCCACACTGTCGATAAGATCCTCATAGGAGAGACCGCTTTCTTTGCAAAGCCTCGCGATCTCGTAGGGATTCAGAACGATCGGAGCGCTTTTCGTACAGCAATTCGAGCCGCACCCGGCGATGCCGCACGACAGCTCAACCAGGTCTGTTTCCGACAGCGTCGCGGCCTCGTCGCCGGCGACGGTAACGGTGGTTGTCACGACCGGTGTCCGCCGATCATTTCGATATCAGCCTTCCGCCGGCCTTGGAATGCCACACCACCAGGATCGGGCTTGCCACGAACACGGAAGAATAGGTCCCGACCACAACGCCCATCAGAAGCGCAACGGAGAAACTGTGAAGCACGTCGCCGCCGAACAGCACGAGCGGGATGAGCACAAGCACCACGGTCAGCGATGTGATGATCGTACGGGACAGCACCTCGTTGATGCTGTTGTTCACGAGTTTTGGCAGGGGCTCGCGTTTGCTGCGTTTCAGATTTTCCCTGATCCGGTCGAAGACCACGACGGTGTCGGTCAGCGAATAGCCGGCAAGCGTGAGCAGCGCCGTAACGATCAACAGGTTGATCTCCCAGTGCATGACGTAAAAGATCCCGAGCACCGCGAGAATGTCATGCATGGTAGCAATTGCCGCGGCCACGCCGAACTTAAACTCGAACCGGAGCGCTATATAGAGGATGATGGCAATGAGCGATACCGTAATGGCCACGAGCGCGTCCCGCTGGAGGGCCTTGCCTATCACGGGCCCGATTTCCTCGATACTGACGATCTCGAAGGGGTTGCCCGGCAAATCTTGTCTGAACATCGTCTGGATTTTGTCCGACGTGCCCTCGGACTCACGGACCTTGATCAGGATTTTATTTCCCCCCTCGCCCACTTCCTGGATTGTGGCCCCGGGGAAACCGTTCTTTGCGAGCGACTCGCGCGCCTGATCAACGTGAACACGCTCCTTGAAGCTGAGCTGGATCGTCGTGCCTCCCACGAAGTCGATGCCGAGGTTCGCTTTGCCGCGGCCGATCTGGACCAGGCCCAGGATCCCGAGCGCGATGAGCAGTCCGGATATTGTAAAAGAAATATTCTTCCAGCCCATGAAGTCTATATTTGTTTTATGTAAAATTTGAAGCATCTCTTCCTCCAAACAGCGGGATTTACCACTGCGGTCATCGTAACTACGAGCTATGAGCTATGAACTGATTCTATTATATGCTCAGCTTCTCCAGCTTCCACTTGGCATTGATGATGTCGAAGATCACCTTGGTGCCGACAAGGGCGGAATACAGGTTGATGATGATGCCGAGACTGAGCGTCACGGCAAACCCCTTGATAGGACCGGTCCCGAACATAAAGAGCACGACGGCCGTAATAAGCGTAGTGACGTGCGAATCGAGGATTGTAAGGAACGCCTTGTCGTATCCGGCATCCACCGCGGGCCGCGGCTGCTTGCCCGCGCGAATTTCCTCGCGGATGCGTTCGAACATCAGCACGTTCGAGTCCACGCCCATGCCGATCGTGAGGATAATGCCCGCGATGCCG
>JBGPUS010000127.1:0-6336 GCA_041491325.1 Nitrospirota bacterium
CTCCCCACGGTCTTCGCCTTCGCAAGGGCAATGTCCGCGTTTTGCATAAGGGTTTGCGCGTTTTCCCCGTCCTGCGGATGCAGGGCGATTCCCGCGCTCATGGTCATGGCAAGCTCCCGGTCTTTGACCGGCGCGTCCGTTAAAACGGCGTCCGATATCCTGACCACAACCGACGCCGCATCCGACGGTGGAGCGACGTCGATGTGCGCGATGCCGAATTCATCGGCGCCCAAACGCGCAATAATGTCCTCCTGCTGGATAAGGGCGCGCGCCTTATTCGCCACCCATTTCAAAACCTCATCGCCGGTCTCAAAACCAAACACATCGTTCACATATTTAAACCGGTCTATTTCGAGGATCATGACCGAAAGGATTTGTTTCCCGGATTTTACGCGTTCTATCTCCCGGCCCAGCAGCTCGATAAAAAACGTCCTGTTCGGCAGGCCGGTCAGAACATCATACCGCGACAAGCGATACAGCTCATCTTCCAACCGTATCCGGTCGGTGACGTCGCGCGCGGTCATAATGATCAGCGTAACCGCGCCGCTGCCGTTCTTCACCGGATGGAGGGACACCTCAGCGTGAAACGTCTCCCCGCTTTTCTTTCTGCCCAAAGCAGGCGCAAGAAACGGCGTTCCCGCGGCGATTGCGTCCTGCGCCGGTTGCAGAAAGGTTTTGTCCTCACGCCAGGGAAGCCAGGCCCCGTGTCGCTTCCCGAGAAGTTCCTTCCTTGGGTATCCCGTAATCTCTTCCGCCGCTCTGTTGATATAGAGGAGCTTCCCTTTTCGCGTTGCGACAGCCATGAGGTCCCGGGCCTCTCCAAGCGTTCGGTACGCGCTTTTCAAGTTCTCCTCGGTCTTGCGCCGCGCCCTGATTTCGCGAAGTATAAGGATCCCAGCTGCGATGACGATGATGAGAGTGACGAGGCTGCCGGCCGCAACCATGACCATGAGCCCGGGAGGCACCCCCTGCACGCCGTAATTCCATACGTCAAGCCATATATCCGACCAGGAGTTCATCATGGTATTGGTCCTTCGCAATCAGTTTTGTAATTTATAAGACCATCAACAGTAAGAACCGGAATATCGGAAACTCGTATAATTTATTATACAATGATGCGCGAACGATAGCAACCGGGGAAGCGGCCTCGTCTGTCCTGCCTCATTTTTTTCGAGCTTCCTCAATTGTGTTGTGTTATAATCCCGGCCGATTATGTTGCTTTACGCCTCGACAATATTTCTAAGCGCCTTCCTGCTGTTCCAGATACAGCCCATGATCGCAAAGATGATCTTGCCCTGGTTTGGCGGGTCCGCCGCAGTCTGGATCACCGCGATGCTGTTCTTCCAGGTGGCGCTGCTCGGAGGGTATCTCTACGCCCACTGGTCCATCCGGTCGCTCAAACCGAAGGCCCAGGTCGCCGTGCATGTGCTGCTGCTTGCTGTAAGCCTTGCCCTGCTCCCGGTGTCGCCGGCCCTTGCGTGGAAACCCAGGGGCAGTGAAGAACCGATCCTGCGCATCCTCGGTCTGCTCGCGTTCTCGATCGGACTGCCCTATTTCCTGCTGTCCACCACGAGCCCCTTGATCCAAGCCTGGTACGGCAGAAAATATCAGACCGCGCTGCCGTACCGGCTTTTTGCGTTGTCGAATTTCGCATCGCTCCTGGGGCTTCTGGCCTACCCCGTTCTGGTTGAGCCCGCCGTGACGCTCCGGCAGCAGTCAATCGGCTGGTCCGCGGCGTATGCCGTCTTCGTCGTACTCGGCATCGTCGCCGCATTCGTAAGCCGGCGTGCGTCAGACGCCTGCGGCGAAACAAAAAAAATTAAACCCGATGACGTTGTGTGCAAACCTCCGAAGATGCGGGAGCAAATCCTCTGGCTCGTGCTCGCGGCTTGTGCTTCCACGCTCCTTCTTGCCGTCACCAATCACTTGACGCAAAACGTGGCCTCGATCCCGTTTCTCTGGGTCTTGCCGCTCAGTCTCTATCTCTTCACCTTTATTCTGACCTTCGATTTTGAAAGGCTCTACCAGAGGAAAGTGTTTCTCTGGCTGCTGGCTTTCGCCCTCGGAGGCATGGCGTACGGCCTTGCCCACTGGAACTCGCACACGAACCTCAGGCTGGTCATCCCTGTGTTTTCAGCCGGTCTTTTTTTCTGCTGCATGTTTTGCCATGGCGAACTCGTTAAACGAAAGCCTGCGCCACAGTATCTCACATCGTTCTATCTCATGCTCTCCATCGGCGGCGCAATCGGCGGCCTGCTCGTGGGCTTCGCCGCGCCGCATGTGCTCCCCGGCTATTTCGAGCTGCCGCTAGCGCTCATAGCCTGCGCAGTCCTGATGCTCGTCGTGCTCGATTACCGCGCCTGGCGCTTCACCCTGGCCCTCTGTTTTGCCGTGGCCGCGGGCGTTATTCTTGCCGCAAGCGCTTACGTGACATCCTACGAGGCTTCCGCGCGGCTGATGGCACGGAATTTTTATGGCGGGCTGCGCGTCCAGGAGTATGGGAAGGGCTCGAACGACGAGACCCGCATGCTTGTCCACGGGACCGTGGACCACGGCATGCAGTTTATCGCGCCGAACCGGAGACGCGAGCACATTACCTATTACGGAGCGGAATCAGGCGTGGGCCTTGCCATGAACGCGCTCCGGCGGTCGTCGTCGCTACGCGTGGGCGTTATCGGACTCGGCGCAGGCTCTCTCGCGTCCTTTGCAAAGCAGGGAGACCTGTTCCGCTTCTACGAGATAAACCCGCTCGTCGAAAAAATCGCGAGGACCGAATTCTCCTATCTCGCCGATTGCCGGGGAAAAACGGAAATCATTCTGGGCGACGGCAGGCTCTCGCTTGAACGGGAACCGTTACAGAATTACGATCTGCTCGTAATTGATGCCTTCTCGGGCGACGCCATACCCGTGCATCTCATCACCAAGCAGGCATGGGAACTCTACTTCCGTCATCTCAAACCCGGCGGCATCCTGGCGATCCACATCACGAACCAGCACCTCGACCTCGAACCGATCGTGGACAGGCTCAGCCGCGAACTCGGCAAAGACGCGGCCTTGATCACGAACGACCGCGTTGAGGAGAAAAAAGTCTACGGCGCGGCCTGGGCGCTCGTTTCCACGCAGCCGCTTTCCGATCCGAACATCCTCAAAGTCGCCGAAGAACTCTCCTCCCGCCCGGACCTCCGCATGTGGACCGATGACTATAATAATCTGTTCCAGATATTGAAGTAGAACTTGGCACTACCGTTGCCCGAAAACGGCGGTTGGAACCACGGATAAACACAGATGCAACACAGATTAAGCAATTCAGTAATTCAGTTTATTTAAGGTTTTCACCTGCTCTGATAAGGGAATTCTATTTATTTTTTTTGAATTATCAGTGTTTATCCGTGTTCATCTGTGGTTAGCTCTTTTTTAAGGTTGATCCGCGCCTCCGCTTTTATTATAAAATTCACTCGAAAAATCGGTGGAAAAGCGCAGATGATTGATGCTATACTAAGGCCCATCCGTGTCCGACAAAACAATTCCTTGTCGCGTAGCGTTGTTTTAATCAACTCCTTGCCGGAGGATGCATGAAGCCAGAGAAAAAACCGCGAACCCGCAAACCTGACGAATCATTTCCCATCGTGGCAATCGGCGCTTCCGCGGGCGGTCTTCACGCCCTCGATTGCTTCCTGTCGGTCTTGCCGAGACACTTCGTGTTCGCGCTCGTCTTCATGCAGCACCTCTCCGCGAAACACAAGAATCTCCTGCCCGACCTGGTCCGCTCCCGCTATGCCCACCTCGTTATAGAGGAAATAAAGGACGGCATGAAGGTGCGGCCCGGGAAACTGTACCTCTGCCCGCCCGCAATGGAGACCGGAATCCGAAACAACGTTTTCACCATAGCGCGGCTGCAAAAAAAACACGTACACCTCCCGATCGACGAACTGTTCATCTCGCTTGCCGAAGATGCTGAAGACCGGGCAGTCGGCGTGGTCTTCTCGGGCGCGGGCACGGACAGCGCGCGCGGAATCCAGACGATCAGGGCGATGGGCGGGACCGTCTTCGTCCAGGACCCCGCAACAGCCGAGTTTGCGGGAATGCCGCAGGCGGCGATCAACACTGGTCAGGCTGACTCCGTGCTTCCTCCCGCTGAAATCGCACGGGAAATACTGAAACTGCATGGGGCCGAAACAACGCCCGCGGGCAAAGAGGATTTCATCACTCAAGAGGAATTCGAAGCCTTCTTCCAGCTTCTCCAGCAGAAAACCGGATGCCGTTTCAACCATTATAAAAAGAGCGTCGTCACTCGCCGCATCAACCGGCGCATGCACTTCCAGGGTATTTTATCCTTTCAGGACTACATCCGGTTCATCGCGGACAAGGACACGGAAGCAGGCCTACTCGCGGCTGATCTCATGATCGGCGTCACCTCATTTTTCCGGGACCGCGCAGCCTGGAAAGCCCTGACCCTCGAAGTAGTCCGAAAGCTCGTTGCGGAAAATTCCGATGCCGCCATCCGCGTATGGACCCCGGCCTGCGCAACCGGCGAAGAGCCGTATTCCATTGCCATGCTGCTTCTTCACGAGCTTGCTCTGGCGGGAAAGCAACGGGAGATACAGGTCTTTGCCTCGGACGTGAACGACCGCGCGCTCGAAAAGGCGCGTGAAGGCGCTTATCCCCGCAACATAGCGGCTGAGCTGCCCGCGGACTATGTTCAGAAATACTTTACCACTATCGAAGAAGGGCTCACCGTTGTCATCAACAAGGAAGTCCGGGAGCGGGTGGTTTTCGCAAAACAGGACCTACTGAATGATCCCCCCTTTTCAAAGCTCGACCTGGTCATCTGCCGCAACCTCCTGATCTACCTTGAACCAGCGGCCCAAGACAAATGCATTTCCCTGTTCCATTACGCGCTCAAGGACAACGGAGCGCTCTTCCTGGGAAACGCGGAATCCGTTGGCTCGCACAGCGCCCTTTTCAAATCAACAAACCATAAGAAATGCCGCATCTATCGGAAAAACGAAATCAAGCAGGCCGTGCGATTGCCGCTTAATGTAGCGTATCCTGGGGGGCGACCGACAGCGCTGCCCGGGAAGATACCGGCTGCGGAAGCCCGGCATACGCTCGCTGACTTTGTTCAGGAGTCGTTGCTCGAAGAATTCACTCCGGCGGCAATCGCGATCAATCAGCATTACGACATCCTTTACCACAGCGGCCCCACAAATCGTTATCTGCGCCAGCCTCGGGGAACGCCCACGCAGAACCTGCTGGAGCTTTTTTCGGAGACCTTGAGAAATAAGGTCAGGAACGGGATCTACCGGGCCGGCATGGAGACAAAACCGGTCTCGATACAGACGAGCCTCAGCGCAGACGATAAACGAAAGAAACCGGTCATCCTGCGATTCTCAAAACTGCGGGAGAACCTCTTCCTCATCCTGTTCCAGGAGAAGAAAGGCCGCGCGGGCGAAGCAGACGCTGTTTCTCCGACCGTTGTTGCGGAAGAGAATGTGGTGCGTCAGCTCGAAATCGAGCTTGCGGCGGCCAAGCAGGACCTCCAGACCCACATCGAACAGTTCAAGAGCCTCAACGAAGAGCTGCATTCCTCGAACGAGGAACTTCAGGCCGCCAACGAGGAACTCGAAACTTCGCGCGAAGAGCTCCAGTCCCTGAACGAGGAGCTGGTCACCGTAAACTCGCAGCTCCAGACCAAGATCGAGGAGCAGGAAGAGACAACGAACGACCTGGGTAATTTCCTTTCGAGCACGAACATCCCCACGGTTTTCCTGGACCACCTGCTGCGGGTAAAGCGCTTCACCCCGGCCATGTCGAAACTGGTCCAATTGCTCCCCACGGATGCGGGGCGTCCGATCAGTGATCTTTCCCTGGAAAACCTCGGACCCGAACTTATTGCCGACGCCCAATCCGTCCTCGAAAGCCTCGTGCCTGTAAAGAAAGAACTCAGGATCAACAGCACCAGCTATGTCCGCGCCACGCTGCCCTACCGTACCACGGACAACCACATCGAGGGAGTCGTCATCACCTACAACGACGTCACTGACCTGAAGCGGGTGCAGGAAAAGCTCGCCGTTGCCAAAGAGGAATGGGAGCGCACCTTCGACAGCGTGCCGGACCTGATCGCGATCCTCGACAATGAGCACCGGGTCCGCAGGGTAAACAAAGCCATGGCCGAACGGTTAGGCGTAAAGCCCCAACAGTGCATCGGCCTGCATTGTTACGAAGCCGTACACGGCTTGTCCGCGCCGCCTGCGTTCTGTCCTCATGCCCGGACCATCTCCGACGGTCTCGAACACAGGGAAGAGGTGCATGAGGACCGGCTGGGCGGCGACTTCC
>JBGPUS010000128.1:0-6316 GCA_041491325.1 Nitrospirota bacterium
GAAGAATTTCAATATCCAGCCGATCACCACGCCGGACCAGGACTTGAAGGCGATACTCGGGTAAACGGGAAAAATCATTTAGACACGGAAGAAGCGGATAAACCTGTGATAAAAGCGGATAAATCCTCAAGCTATGCATTCACCTAGAAAAAAGAGGCGGGCCATTCGGCCCGCCTTTCCTCTTTCAACGCTTTTTCTCCTCGCGCTCGGGAAATTTTGAAAGCCCATACTGTTTGACTCCGCCAGACTAACATGTTATGGTAAAAGTGCTGGAGGTGAAAATGACATTAGCATAAATCCCCCCCACCCCTCTTTATCAAAGAGGGGTGTTCCTCCCTTTGGAAAAGGGAGGTGAGGAGGGATTTTATGGTATATGAATGCTCATACCCGGAGGTGATGATGAACGACGACAAACATACAATAAACGAAACGCTCAAAACCATCAAGGACCGACGGAGCACCAGGACCTTTGCGAAAGAGGATTTATCGGACGAGCAAATCAACGTCCTTCTTGAGGCGGCCAATGAAGCGCCTTCGGCCCACAACCAGCAGGCGTGGCGGTTCATCGTTCTGAGGGGCAAAAAGAAACAGGATTTTTCCGACCTGGTGTCGGAAGGGGCCAACCGCTTTCCCAAACCCGCCTCGGCGCTCCTGCGCATGGGCGCGCGGAGCATCGCAAGCGCGCCGGTCGTCGTTGCCGTGACCAACACCGGCGACCTGATCGAGCACGGCACCGAGCTCTTCAAAGTGGAAAAAGAGATGGCCCACGACTTTTTCAGGACCATGGAGATACAAAGCTCCGCGGCCGCGGTGCAGAACCTGCTGCTCGCCGCTACGTCTCTCGGACTTTCCACGGTCTGGCTCGGGATCCTTTTTTTGATGAAGGACGATGTCCTGAAGTTCCTCGGAGAGCCGGGCGGGGAGTTCATGGCAGTGGTCCCGGTAGGATACGCTTCGAAGGGCGCGGGCAGCGGTCCTAAAAAACAGCCGTTCGAAATGAAGGTCAAATATCAGAATTAAGGCGCGGCCGTCGTCGGCGGCAGGCCGTCTCTTTTCTCTCTGTCTATTCCGGTTCCCGCAGGCTCTCGAATATTTCGCAGAACAAGCCGCAGACTTTTTTAAATGCCTCCAGGACCTCCGGTTCAAAATGTTCGGGCATGGTCCTGCCGTCTCCTTGTATGATGATTCTGCAGGCCGTGTCGTGGTCATAGGCGGGTTTGTACGGCCTTCTGCTCCGCAGCGCGTCATATTGGTCCACAATATTCATGATGCGGCCTTCAATGGGGATTTTTTCGCCCTTGAGACCGAGGGGGTATCCCGTGCCGTCCCACCGCTCGTGGTGCGACAGCGCGACGCTCTGCGCCATCCGCAGGTAGGGCGATGAGGATCCGTCGAGGATCTTCGCGCCGATTTGCGTATGGGTTTTCATAAGCGAGAACTCCTCGGGGTTGAGCCGGGCGGGCTTAAGCAGTATTTCGGCGGGAATGCCCACCTTACCGATGTCGTGCATGGGCGCCGCGTACTGCATGGTCAAAATGCTTCCGGCGGGCCACCCGAGCTCGGCGGTCATGCGCGCCGCATACAACCCTACCCGTCTGATATGGTTTGCGGTGTCTTCGTCGCGGTATTCCGAAACGATGGTGAGACGGTGGATCGTATCGAGATAACTGTGCTTGATCAGTTCCTGGGACCTGACGAGTTTCTCCATGGCATCCGTCAACTCATACGTTTTCTTTCGCACCTCCTCCTCCAACCGATTGCTGTAGCTGGTGACGAGGTCCTCGTGTTCCTTGATTTTGAGGAGGTTCCGGACCCTGACCAGGAGTTCCGTTTTATCCACCGGTTTGGTAAGAAAGTCGTTCGCGCCCGCTTCCAGACCTTTTATTTTTGATTCACGGTCCGCAAGCCCCGTCACCATGACGACCGGGACCTGTTCGGTGTCTACGCACTCCTTCAGTTTTTTGCAGACAGCGAAGCCGTCCATGCCGGGCATCATAATATCGAGAAGAATGAGGTCGGGCTTGCAGCTCTCGGTTTTTTGGAGCGCTTCCGTTCCGTTCATTGCCGTCTCGCAGTCATATCCGAAATGATTGAGGATAGCGCTCAGAAGCGATAGATTCTGAGCTTCATCGTCAATAATGAGAACGTTCGGTCTGCTGTTCCGTCCCGGCATCGCGGCTCCCCTCAAGCTGATTCTAAAACTTAAGCAAAGCGCACCGGCAATGTCAATGGGGGTTGTCCGGCTTGTTGTTTCGAAATGCCTGATGGCAGGAGCGTTATGCTTTTCAAGACGCGCAAAAAAAAGAATATTTTGCTACTTTTTGTGTCGCGTGCCGATGCCGGGACATTACCATTAGTTACATTCATGCAAAATAAAAAAGACTAATGGACCTAATTCATGAAAGAGACGCATACCACGTATGAAGGAAATGCATGATAAATTGCTTGACAAGATCGACAAACAGGAGCAAGATTGTGCGAAAAGCAGTGCCCGTCTATTAGGCACTGAATGTGCATTTAAACTTGGTTCTAGGAGCTAAATTAGCTCGGTACTTATAGAATACCCTGATGTCCTTTGCTGAATCAAAAGCTGTAC
This sequence comes from Nitrospirota bacterium, assembly GCA_041491325.1. Taxonomy (GTDB): domain Bacteria; phylum Nitrospirota; class UBA9217; order UBA9217; family UBA9217; genus JBAZLV01. The sequence continues at coordinate 2,597 of JBGPUS010000128.1, forward strand.
CAAATGGTCGATGAATGCAAAGAGCGTTATGAGGTACTTTTTTCGCTGACTATATCAAAAAAGGAGGCAGTTCATGAGTGTATCGAGAAGAGACTTTCTGAAGTTTACCGGAGGGACGCTCGCCCTCGGTTCCGCCGGGATCAGCCTTTCTCCCGAAGAAGCGGCGGCCCAGGCAGCCTTGGAATTGAGAACCAAGGGAGCCAAACAAACGACGACGGTCTGTCCTTACTGTTCGGTCGGGTGCAGCATCCTGATCCAGACGAAGGACGGCAAGGTAGTGAATGTCGAGGGCGACCCCGATTCCCCCATCAACGAAGGCTCGCTCTGTCCCAAGGGCGCCTCGCTGTATCAAATGACCAACAATGAAACGAGACTCACCAAGCCCCTGTACCGCGCGCCGGGCGCAGCGGATTGGAAAGAAGTGGAATGGGGCTGGACGTTGGACCAGATCGCACGACGGGTCAAGGACTCGCGCGACAAGACCTTCAAGACTACCTCAAAAGCCAAGATCAAGGAAAAAAGAGCGGACGGCACCGAAGTTGAAATTGAGAAGGAATTCACGGTCAACCGGACCGACGGCATCGCCCATATCGGCAGCGCGGCAATGGACAACGAAGAATGCTACCTTATGCAGAAGCTCGTTCGTTCCTGGGGCCTCGGCTATATAGAACATCAGGCCCGTATTTGACACTCCGCAACTGTAGCGGCTCTGGCAGAGTCGTTTGGACGCGGTGCAATGACAAACCACTGGGTTGATCTCCGGAACGCGGACGTGGTCCTCGTTATGGGCTCCAACCCGGCCTCGAACCACCCCATTTCCATGAAATGGATCATGAAAGCCAAGGAAAAAGGAGGGAAGCTTGTTGTGGTCGATCCTCGTTTCACGCAGACCGCAACCAAGTCCGATCTCTATGCTCCTCTTCGTTCCGGCACGGACATCGCCTTCCTGGGCGGGATGATCAAGTATATCATCGACAATAATCTCTATTTCAGGGATTACGTGGTAAATTATACGAATGCCTCCTCTCTGGTGAACCCCGACTTCAAACTTCCCGCGGACCTCGACGGCGTTTTCTCGGGGTATGACGAACAAACGCGGAAGTACGACAAGAAGACCTGGAGCTTCCAACTGGACGAAAACGGCCTTCCGAAAAAAGACCCGTCGCTTCAAAATCCGAACAGCGTGTTTCAGCTCCTGAAAAAGCAGTACGCCCGTTACACGCTCGACAAGGTGTCGAGCATCACCGGCACGCCGAAGGACAAGCTCGAAGCAGTCTATAAGATCGTAGGCTCCACGGGCAAGCCGAACAAAACGGCAACCGTGTGCTACGCCATGGGATGGACCCAGCATACCGTCGGCGTCCAGAACATCAGGGCCTTCTCCATGATCCAGCTTCTGCTCGGCAATATGGGTATGGCGGGCGGCGGCATCAATGCCTTGCGCGGCGAGGCCAACGTCCAGGGCTCGACGGACTACGGGCTTCTCTTCCACATCCTGCCGGGATACAACCCGGTGCCCACGGCCACGGTCACGGACCTCAAGACCTACAACGAAAAGTTCACGCCGAAGACCAAGGAAGCGAAGAGCGTCAACTGGTGGAGCAACCGGCCCAAGTATTTCGCCAGTTATTTAAAAGCGATCTACGGCGGGAAGGCGACCAAGGAGAACGACTTCGGGTATGCCTGGCTGCCCAAGGTGGACGAAGGCGCGAATTATTCATGGCTCAACCTGTTCGACCAGATGTTCAAAGGCAAGTTCGAAGGCTTCTTTGCCTGGGGCCAGAACCCGGCTTGTTCGAGCGCCAATTCCAACAAGACCCGGGCGGCGCTCGCTAAACTGAAATGGATGGTGAACGTCAATCTCTACGATAACGAGACCGGGTCGTTCTGGAAAGGGCCGGGGATGAATCCCAAGGATATCCAGACCGAGGTCTTCCTGCTTCCGTGCGCCTCATCGGTCGAGAAGGAAGGCAGCATCAGCAACTCCGGACGGCTGGCGCAGTGGAGATACAAGGCAATCGAGCCCGTGGGCCAGTCTCTCCCGGACGGCGAGATCATGAACGAGCTCTATTTCAGGGTCAGAGACTTGTACCTGAAAGAAGGGGGCAAGTACCCCGCCCCGATCGTGAACCTCACCTGGGCCGGACACAAGGGCCAAGACGGAAAGATCGGCCATATCGACATGCATGACGTGGCCAAGGAGATCAACGGCTACTACCTGACCGACGTGCATGACGCTACCGGCAAGCTCATCGGCAAAAAGGGAGACCTTGTCACGAATTTCGTCACGCTTCAGGCTGACGGAACGACCTCCTGCGGCTGCTGGATCTATTCAGGCAGCTATACCATGAAGGACGGCAAGGCCGTGAACATGATGGCCCGCCGGGGGAAAGATGATCCTACCGGGCTTGGGCTGTATTCAAACTGGGCCTGGGCCTGGCCGCTCAACAGAAGGATCATTTACAACCGCGCGTCCGTGGATCCGAATGGCAATCCGTGGGACCCGAACCGGGCTGTCATCAAATGGAACGCGACCAAGCTCAATCCGCAGACTAACAAACCCGGCGTATGGGAAGGAGACATTCCCGACGGACCGGCGCCGCCGATGGCCGCCGCGGGCGGCAAACTGCCCTTTATCATGAGGGCCGACGGAGTGGGCGCTATTTTCGGTCCCGGCCTGGTTGACGGGCCGTTCCCCGAGCATTATGAACCGCTCGAATGCCCGGTCCCCGAGAACGCGCTTTCGAAGAAGCACCGGATCAATCCCACTGCCAAGATGTTTTACGGCAAGGAGGGAGACCTGAAAGAGGACGTATACGCCTCCTGCGACGTGCGGTATCCGTTTATTTGCTCCACGTACCGCGTTACCGAGCACTGGCAGACCGGCCTTATGACCCGCCATGTGCCGTGGTTGCTGGAAGCGCAGCCCCAGATGTTCGTGGAGATGAGCCAGGAACTCGCCAAGGACAAGGGCTTTAAGAACGGAGAAAAGGTGACGGTATCATCAGCCCGGGGAAGTCTGTGGGCCGTTGCGATCGTTACCGACCGGCTGAAGCCCTTCACCATCATGGGCCGCACCGTGCACCAGGTAGGCATACCGTGGCACTTCGGCTGGCAGTTCCCCGTGGACGGGAGCGGGGGAGAGAGCGCTAATCTTCTCACGCCGACCATCGGAGATCCGAACACGATGATACCTGAATCGAAAGCCTTCATGGTCAACGTAGAAAAGGCGAGGGGGTGATACCATGGCGAAAAAAAGCTTACTCATATCTCCGGAGTTGTGCATCGGTTGCCGCGCTTGCCAGATTGCCTGTAAATCGTGGAACCAGCTTCCGGCGGATAAAACGAAAAATAACGGCGGCTATGAAAACCCGCCGGACCTGTCGGCGAATAACTTTAACAAGATACGCTATGCCGAGATCCCTTCCGAGAAGAACCCTGTTCGCTGGCTTTTTGTCAGCCAGCGCTGTATGCACTGCGACGACGCGGGCTGCATGAAGATCTGTCCGGCGCCGGGCGCCATTACCAGAAGCAAGGACGGGGCCGTCGTAGTGAACAAGGACAAATGCACCGGCTGCAAGCTTTGCAGCGCGGGGTGCCCCTTCAACGTGCCGCGCTTCGGCACGGACGGTAAACTTTCAAAGTGCACGTTGTGCGCGGACCGTACGGAAAACGGCCTCACGCCCTCCTGCGCCAAGACCTGCCCCACCGGCGCCATCA
>JBGPUS010000129.1:0-6310 GCA_041491325.1 Nitrospirota bacterium
GCGGGCGGTCTGAACGTTTTTTATCTCTTCCTGGACAGGCCCTCGGTGTACGGCCAGCCGGAAAAGGTAATTGTGCCGCAGAAACGGCTGCCGGTGTCCACGGTCGCAACCGTGGTGACCGCGGTCGCAATCGGGCTGGCTACCCTGGTCAGTTTCCGTGAGCGGGGAATGAAAAAGGAAGCAGACCAAAAAGAGTAGATGATTTGCCACGAAGGCACGAAGGCACTAAGAAAGCCTGGAAATCAGCAAGTTTGTGAAAACTTTTAGACAGCCTTTCTTCTTCGTGTCTTCGTGACTTTGTGGCGAGTTCTGGTTCCGGCTTGGCCGGGTTAGGAGGTATTATCATGTTCAACTTCGAAACGCACGTCCCGCACTGGGAATGGTACTTCATTGCCGCGTACTTCTACATCGGCGGCGTATCCGCGGGCGCATACTTTATCGCTTCGCTCGCCGAGTTGTTCGGCGGAGAAAGACAACGCGATATCCCGCGGATCGGATTCACCGTGGCCTTCTGGGTGATCCTTGCGACGCCGGTCTTGCTTACGGCCGATCTCGGGCGTCCCGAGCGGTTCTGGCATCTCTTCTTTTACATAAAAGACGGCTCTCCGTACATCAACTGGCAGTCTCCGCTGTCCGTGGGCTCCTGGGCGCTGATCGTGTACGGCGGATTAGCGACGCTGTCGTATCTCGACGTGCTGGTTTCCGAGGGGCGGCTCAAAGGGGCGCCTTTTGCAAAGTCTTACACCAGCATCCCGCGCAAGGTGTACGCAGTGCTCGGCACGGCAGCGGGCTTTTTCGTTGCCGGGTATACCGGCGTGATCCTGAACATTACGGCGCGGCCCTTGTGGGAGGCAACCGACCCGCTGCTCGGCTCGCTCTTTATCGCCTCGGCCGCTTCGACCGGAGCGGCGGCCATTGCCGTGGTCATGATTCGCAAAAAGATCGCGTCCGGTGAGGCTTTCGACCGCCTCCAGAGTTTTGACCGCCTGGTCATGGTATTCGAACTCGCTCTCATCCTGCTCATGGTCATTGTTGCCGGTCGTTACCTTGCCCCGCTGCTCTTGACCTTTTATGGTTTTTTGTTCTGGATCGGGACCGTCGGGCTAGGCATCCTGGCCCCCTTGTGGCTGCACCGGAACGGACGCCTTCCGGGAATGACGCTTGTCAATCCAATAATGACGAGCGCCGTGCTTGTTCTTGTCGGCGGGGCGCTGCTCCGTATCTGCCTGGTGCAGGCGGGACAGATGTAGACAGATATAACCAAAGGGCGGGCGAAAGTCCGCTCTTTTTTTTGCGCCCTATGCCGGGGTATTGATACCCGCATGTCCTCGTGATATCGTGCATCATGAAAAATTCATGTATCAGAAGCCGCATAGCACCGAGACGAGAATCTACGACCTGTCCAAGATCGACGCCATAGATTCCCGTTTGCACGGGAATGACGGAAAAGGTGCTCAACGGCCTGCTACCGACCTTTCTCCAATAATCCTTTCAGTATTTTCAGGTCTTTCTCCACCCACTGGGCATCCTGTTCAAACTTCTCATCGGACACATCCGGTTGACGGATCAGCGTAAAAAAGACTTCGCTGCCTTTGCCATGCGCAATGACTCTCATCGGATTGTTAAAAGTAACTCCGGATCCCAGGACGACTTCGTGGTCCAGGATTCCGAACTTGTTTTCTTCCGCGAATTTGATCTTCACTTTACCCATTGGGGAATCCGCGATCCATTCGCTATTTACTTTCTTTATCGAATTGCCAAGACCCGTGGCCCATTTCGGGAGGTTCTCGGGATTTGAAACGAACGCATAGACTTCATTGGGTGGACGGTCGATGGAAACACTGATATGCCGCACTTGATGTGTCGTTTTCATCGGAGCTCCATTCGGCAAAAATCCAGAGTGTCGGTAATTGCAAGAAACGAGCAAGGCCGATACGAGCAAAGCAGCGGTAGCCACGAGCTTTTAAACAACGTTATTTCACTGGTCCTGACCATAGCTCGTCTTCTGCCGCAACCAAACCACAAAAAAAATACTTGCCGCAAAGATGCGCAAAAGTCGCAAAAAGAATTAAATGTTTGGCGTTCCCTTTTGCGTCTCATGCGCCTTTTTGCGGCTAAATTCGTTTCTTAAAATATCACGAGCATGCAGTTTTTTACGCAGCCTTGCGCGCGGCGGCTTCCTGCCGCGTAACCGTCATCTCCATCATTTTCTCTTCCTTGCCGCTCTTGGGAGTAATGAACATCTCAAACTCCTGGGTATTGTCGTCCTTGATCCTGGTCACACTGCGCCAGACAGCCGGGCCTTTGACCGGGTCGTCATAGCTGCATTCCTGCGTAATGGTCTTGCCGTCCGAGCTTCCCGTGCCCACGAAGAAATAGACGGCTGTGCTCATCGAATCGATCCAGATTGACTCATACTTTTTCGTATGATTGTTGTATCCCAGAATGTTTATGCCGGTGAACGGCGCTCCCATCATGTCGCCGGCATACTCCTGCCGCAGGTAATGGCCGTTCAGGATCAGCTTCTGTTCGCACGTGCCGGTCGATTCCATGACCTGCTTGCCATTCTCCCAGCCCTTGGACCTGGTGGTCCAGCTTCCCTCCAGTTTCGCCAGGAGCTTGTGGGCCTCGCCCGGAGTTCCCACCTTCTTATACACTTCCATTATCGCCTGCATGTCCAGTTTGACTTCTTGCTTTGCCATGGCAGTTCTCCTTTTCGTAGATTTTTTAAAGCGGTAATTTATAGTTAAAGGAAAGCGCAACTACATAACAATGTCAATAAGATAAAAGTATTATTAATGATACCCGCATGAACAGCGATGCTATCATAGGGCGGCGATGGAGGCTGATTCAGTAATGTCCATCGGGTATTGCAATTTTTTGGGGACTATGATAGCGTCTTTTAGTGCTCTCCTTGCTCGTTTCAGCTACGAGTGCCGTCGTCTTAGGCATTTTCAGGGCTACCTTGCGCTTTACCCCGGAGATCACAGCCGTTAGCTGATGGAACGTGGCATCCCGCAGCAGAGGGGTCGTTACGAGAATGGTTGTCTTATCAGCTTGAATGGAAAAAACAGACCGATTGACTCAAAAGGGTAGATATGGTAAATTTAAAAAAGAAACGAGGAAGCAATGAGAAAAAGGAACAGCCCCTTAGTCGGCGTAACGTACTGGCGAACGCGCCTGACACCGGAGGAACGAAAAAAGCGCTACCTGGAAAGCATCCCCGCCCAGGTGCATGCGTCGATGGCGTTCGAGGGCGAACCCGTAAGCCTCAAGATGTTGAACGAATATCTGAAGAGTCTCAAGAATACTCCTCTACCACACGGTTCGTAGAATCCAGCCTCGGCATCAAATCCTACTCGGAACTGGCCCCTCATCTTGCACAGGGGGTGGAGCGCGTCATGGCCTCACTCCTGAATCTTCCCATAGATGAACTGAAAATCACTCCTGACTTTCTCCGAGAACTTCACAAAGACGCATTCGAAGAGCTTTTCCCTTCCTGGGCCGGACAATACCGGGACCGCAACGTCACGGTAGGCAAACATACACCACCGCCACATTATGAGGTGCCGACCCTGGTGCGCCAATATTGTGATGACCTTGATGCGCGTCTCGCGTCGATGGGACCCGCGCCGCCGGTATCGGACCTGCTCCTTGAAGCGCTCGCCTTTGCCGAAGGCAGGTTCCTGACCATCTATCCATTTTACGATTTCAATGGCCGCGTTGCGCGGATGCTTCTCTTTGCCCTCCTGGTCCGCCTGGAGTTGCCGCCAGTTCAACTGGTTCCCATTGACTCGGAAAAGGCGGCTTATTTGTCGGCCCTTTCCGAGTATGACGTGCGCCACTGGCAGCCTCTTGTAGAAATATGGCGGAAGAGATTTGAAGGCGGGGGGAACAAATAACGGTTTGCTCCGCATTTCCAAAACAGAGAAAGTCAAGAGTGAAGAACTGATCCTAAGTGGTGGGCGTCCCTAAGTATCGCAACGTACCGTCTTGTTACATCGTACACCTGGAGTCAACCGATGAAAGATACAGCGTCAACCGAACCGGACAAACGATTGGCCGCTGTCTGCGGGCTTTTTTGTCCCGCCTGCCACGTATTCATCGGGAGCAAGGAAGATCCTGCGAGGCTCGCTATGCTGGCCCGGCGGTTTCAGCGCTCGATCGACGAATTGCAGTGCGACGGCTGCCGTGCTGAGAAGCGGTGCTTTTACTGCAAGACCATGTGCACCATGGCAAAATGCGCAGCAGGAAAAGGCGTCGATTTTTGCGGAGACTGCGCCGATTACCCCTGCGCGGACCTGAAGGAATTCCAGTCCCTGGCGCCGCACCGGATCGAGTTGTGGAAATCACAGGCCCGCATCAAGGAAGCAGGATACGAAACCTGGTACGCGGAAATGGTCGAACACTATTCTTGCAGAAAATGCGGCACGCTGAATTCCGCCTACGACTTGAAATGCCGCACGTGCGAAGAAGACCCGAGTTGCGAGTATGTGCGGCTCCATAAGGATGCAATTGTGAAATACCTGGCAAAGTCTAAGTGAGAAAAGAGATCGCTTGCAGATGGTGGTATCCTCTTCAGGCAGCGTATCAGTCAAACCGGAAGAGGTGAATAGAACCGATATGCGGATCGCTATTTCAGGCACTCACTTTTCAGGAAAATCGACGCTCGTTGAGGCATTGTCGGACGCGCTTCCGCAATACACGATCATAGAAGAGCCCTACCACCTTTTAGAGGAGGAGGGATACGAGTTTTCTGAATTTCCTTCTCTCGAAGATTTTGAGTTGCAGTTGACGCGATCCATCGAGAGCCTGGAAGAGAGTGCGTCGAAGGTCATCTTTGACCGTTGTCCGGCCGACATTCTGGGCTATCTCTTGTCGCATACCGATGCCGAAGCGTTTGATCTCGATGTGTGGCTGTCTCGTATTCATGCCGCAATCAGGAAACTCGATCTCGTCGTTTTCTTGCCCATCGAGGAACCGGATCGGATAGTTCTTCCAATGTCGCAGGACGCCGCGTACCGGCGGCGCGTGGACAAAAAGCTCAAAGAGGTCATCCTGGAGAATTCATTCGATTTAGAGGTGGACGTGCTGGAGGTAACAGGCAGTCTTCAGGCGCGAATTGAACGAGTGCTTGCGTATGTAAGAGTGAAGAAACTGTAAGAAGTCAGGATTTGCCACAGAGCACGCAGAGAGCACAGAGTAAGACTTTAATAAATAAAATCTTTTCTCTGAGTCCTCGGTGACCTCTGTGGCTAAAATAGACTTTTTGCGAGATCATCAAGAGGGAAGACCTGATTCTAAGAAGTTACACGGAGACCAAAACCATGAAAAACAAAACAGCACTCGTCACCGGAGCAAGCAGCGGCATCGGGGAAGTCTTTGCCCGGGAGTTGGCAAAGAGCGGGTATCGCATCACCTGTGTTGCCCGGTCCAAAGAAAAGCTCGAAAGCCTGACCAAGGAGCTGGGTCCCGGCCATCGCGTGCTGGTCGCGGACCTGGGAGACCCCGTACAGCTTAAGCGTGTTGCTGAAGACATAGAAAAAACAGGATACTCGCTGCTCGTGAACAACGCGGGCTACGGCATTTACGGACGCTTTACCGAGCTCCCCATGGACCAGTTGGAGCAGCTCATGGCCGTGAATATGAACGCCCTCGTCCGTCTTTCCCATGCGTTCCTGAAAAAGGCCGTATCCGGGAACGCGTTGATCAACATCTCGTCCGCGCTGTCGCTCCTGACGTATCCGGGAGGGGCCGTGTATGCCGGCACCAAAGCTTTTGTGACGAACTTCACCGAGTCGCTGTGGTTCGAGAATAAGGACCGGGGCGTGTATGTTCTGGCCGTGCTCCCGGGTATAACAGACACGAACTTCCATGCCGTGGCAACGGGAGGCAGGGCCAAAACGAGCACGGGCGGCAAGAGCTACCCTCCGGAAACGATAGTGAAGGATGCGCTCGCCGCACTCGCTGCTCGAAAAACCCCATCGATCGTCAGCGGCCCTTTGTACCGTTTTCTTACGTTCATGAGTTCACGGCTGATGAGCAGAAAGAGGATGGTCAGCGTCATGGGGGAGAGTAGTGCCGGGCTGATTAAATAAAGCACGGGTCGCTGATACTCAGCTTGCAAACCGATTGATGCATAGTAGAAACGTACGCTAAGCAACAACGTTATATAATCAGCAAGCTCTGCGCCATATTCAGTAAGAGCAAGCTTTTTCACAAAGCGTGGCGTGCCCCGCACCGGAGAATAAAACAGTAAAAAGCTCTTGACACTATTATATCTATTTAGATATAATAATAAGGGGGAGAA
>JBGPUS010000130.1:0-6306 GCA_041491325.1 Nitrospirota bacterium
CTATTTCTTTTCCCGCGCTTCTTCCGTGAGCCCGCCTTCCGTCAACATTTCAGGATCAAGCAGGCGGTCGAGTTCTTCCTTTGACAGGTCCGTCAGCTCGGCGGCGACTTCCTTGAGCGAGCGTCCTTCAGCATAGGCCTTCTTTGCAATCCGAGCGGCCTTGTCGTAGCCGATGACCGGGTTCAGCGCCGTGACCAGCACCGGGTTCTTGTCCACGAGTCCGGCGATGCGTTCACGGTTCACTACAAATCCCGCAACTGCTTTGTCCGCGAACAACCGGGCTGCATTCCCCAGGAGCGTGATCGACTGGAGCAGGTTGTGGGCAATGACCGGAAGCATGACGTTCAGCTCGAAGTTTCCCAGCTGGTTCGAGATCGTAATGACGACGTCGTTCCCGGTGACCTGGGCGCAGGTCATCATCATCATCTCGCACATCACCGGGTTCACCTTGCCGGGCATGATGCTTGAGCCCGGTTGGAGACTCGGGAGCGAGAGCTCACCCAGTCCGGCGATGGGACCGCTGTTCATCCAGCGAAGATCGTTCGCCATCTTCATGAAAGAGGAGGCCGAGGTCTTGAGCTGGCCGGAGAGCTCCACGACCGTGTCCATGGTCGCCTGGGCCGCGAAGTGGTTGTCTGTTTCAACGAACGGAAGCTTGACGGCGTGCGCAAGCTTGCGCGCAAGCAGTCTGCCGAATTCCGGATGGGCGTTCACGCCGGTCCCGACGGCTGTTCCCCCGAGCGCCAACTGCGCCAAACGGGGGAGGCAGGACTCCAGGCGTTCAATGCTTTGAGCGACCTGATGCGCCCACCCGCTGATTTCCTGGCTGAGCCGGATCGGCATGGCATCCATCAGGTGCGTGCGGCCGGTCTTAATCACATCAGAGAATTCCCGCTCGCGCGTCTTGAGCGCACCGTGCAGATGCCGGAGAGCGGGAAGGAGCGTCTCGTGGACCTGGAGATACGCGCTCACATGGATCGCGGCGGGGATCACGTCATTCGAGGACTGGCACATGTTTACGTGGTCGTTCGCATGAACGGCCGTGTTGCCGGGAAGCTGCGCGGCCCGGCTCGCGATCACCTCGTTGGCGTTCATGTTCGTGGACGTGGCCGAGCCGGTTTGGAATATGTCGAGCGGGAAGTGGTCGTCCCATTTCCCTTCAGCCACCTCAAGAGCGGCAAGGCGGACAGCCTGGGACACGGCAGTGTCGAGCAGACCGAGTTCCGCGTTCACTTCCGCGGCAGAGGCCTTGATCAGGCCGAGTGTACGTATGAAGACCCGGGGGAAGCGGATACCGCTTACGGGGAAATTTTCCACGGCCCGCTGCGTCTGCGCGCCGTAGAGTGCGTCTACCGGGACCTTGATTTCGCCGAGTGAATCTTTTTCAATGCGGTAGTCTGTCATGAGGGCCGCCTTTTTTTGCATTCGTCATGCCGGTTACTTTGCTTTTGTCATTTCACAAAACTACCCTACCAGTAAATTACCCCACCTAGCCTCCCCTTGCTAAGGGGAGGGAGGGATTGCGCCCCTCCTTGCCAAGGAGGGGTTGGGGAGGTGGTTCGAAGATGGGCGAACTACACAAGATCGTGCCAATTTAATTATAGTCGCTCCTACGCAATTTTGCATTTCCTTTTGCATAAAAAGTTCCCGAGGCAATACGCATCATCCGGATTGACCAATGCAGGAATTTTCTCTATAATTAGAATGCGTGAAGGGCCAAGGAGTTCTCCCATGGAATACTGTTGCAGCCCGAGCTTCAGCGTAACCATACAGCTTGCGATCGAGAACCGCGTCGGCATGTTCGCCAGGATCGCCACGGCCATAAGCGGCGCGGGCGGCGATTTGGGCGCCGTGGACATCGTGCGCGTGGAAAAGGGCACGATCGTCCGGGACGTCACGGTAAATGCCAAGGATGATGAGCACGAGAAAGCCATTGTAGCGGCCGTCAAAGCTGTGCCGGGCGTGCATGTTCTGAGCGTAACGGACCGCACCTTTGAGGCGCATGAAGGCGGCAAGATCGAAATAAAAAACAAGCTGCCCGTGCGCGACCGGAACGACCTGTCCCGGGTGTACACGCCGGGCGTTGCGCGCGTCTGCCTGGATATCCATGCCGATAAAACGCATGCCTACCGCTACACCATCAAGGGCAACTCCGTGGCCGTTATTTCCGACGGGACAGCGGTCCTCGGGCTCGGCGACCTGGGGCCTGAGGCGGCGCTGCCGGTGATGGAAGGCAAGGCGATGATCTTTAAGGAATTCGCCGGTATCGACGCCTTCCCGATCGTGCTCGCGACAAAGAACGTTGACGAGATCGTGAACACCGTCAGGATCATCGCGCCCGCGTTCGGCGGAATCAACCTCGAAGATATTTCAGCGCCGCGCTGCTTCGAGGTCGAAGCAAGGCTGCGGGAGCTGCTCGACATTCCGGTGTTCCACGATGACCAGCACGGGACCGCCGTGGTCGTGCTTGCCGCGCTCATCAATGTTTCGCGGCTTCTGAAGCGCGGGCTCGAAACGTTCAAGGTCGTCATTTCCGGCGCGGGGGCAGCGGGCACGGCCACGGCGAAGATCCTGCTTGCGTCGGGCGTCAGGGACCTCATCGTCTGCGACCGGCACGGGGCACTGGCTTCGGACGCGAAACAGGAACTGGGTCCCGCCAAGCAGGAGCTGGCAAAAGCGACCAATCCTCGCAAGGTGACGGGGAGCATCGCCGAGGTCTTGAAAGGAGCGGATGTGTTCATCGGCGTGTCCGCGCCGAATGTGATCACGCCGGACGATGTCCGCGCCATGGCAAAGGACCCCGTGGTCTTCGCCCTTGCCAATCCCGATCCGGAGATCGCGCCTGAAGCGGCCATGCCGCTTGTGCGCATCATGGCGACGGGACGGTCCGACTTCCCTAACCAGATCAACAACATGCTCGGCTTTCCCGGCATCTTCCGCGGCCTGCTCGACGTGCGCGCACGGGGCGTGAACGAAGCCGTGAAGCTGGCGGCAGCCGGGGCTATCGCGCGCACGATCAAAGACGACGAGCTGCACGAGGACTACATCATCCCGAGCATATTCGACCGCAGCGTCGTGGAGTCCGTAGCGTCCGCTGTCGCGGAGGCGGCGAGAAAGACCGGCCTTGCGCGGGAACGAAAATCCTGAAAAAAGCAGTTAACCACAGATGAACACAGATAAACACAGATAATTCAAAAATATAAATCAAATTCCCGTATTATCTGGTAGGTGAAAACCTTAAATGAACTAAATTACTGATTTTTCTTTTCATCTCCTTCATCTGCGTCTCGTGCCCCGCGTTTATGAGCGCTTGCCGCGAATGCAGGGTATTATCAGTGGTTCCAACCGCCGTTTTTAGGATAATAAGTACGCGCCGTCCCTTGACCTTCTTTTTATTAAGGAGTTTCTATGCAACGTGAACATGAACGGTTACATCGTGATGAAAAAGACCTCCGGGGAGTAGCGCGCGGCGAGTTGCAGGCCATCTACGGCACGCTCGGCCTCACCCGGGAAGAGCTGGAACTCCTGTCCGCGCCGAGGCGGATCTTCACCGTGACCTTTCCGGTGAAGATGTCCTCAGGCAAAACGCGGATGTTCACGGGCTATCGCGTTCAGTATAACGACGCACGCGGCCCGGCCAAAGGCGGCATTCGGTTCCATCCGGAGATGAGCGAAGAACACACGAGCGAACTGGCCCTCTTGATGGCACTCAAATGCGCCCTCGTTAATATTCCCTTCGGCGGCTCAAAAGGCGGAGTCGTGGTAAACCCCATGGAACTGGGGCAAGGCGATCTTGAACTGGTGACGCGCGGGTACATCCGGGCCATTGCGGATTTCATCGGACCCTTTAAAGACATTCCAGCCCCCGATGTATACACCGATGAGCATATCATGGCCTGGATCCTGGATGAATACGAGCGGATCAGGCGAGAGCATATTCCCGCGGTCGTAACGGGAAAGCCGCCGGAACTGGGCGGCATCCATGTGCGGAGATATTCCACGGCCCTCGGCGGGGTCCACGTGCTCGAACAGGCCATGAAGGACCGCGCGATGGAAGCCAAGGGCACGCGCGTGGCCGTCCAGGGTTTCGGCAACGTGGGCTCGAACGCGGCCCGGATTCTCCACCACTGGGGATATGTTATCGTTGCCGTGAGCGACGTAAGCGGGGGCATCCTGGACCCGAACGGCCTCGACGTCTCCTCGCTCAGACGGTATGTGACCAAAACCGGCAACGTGCAGGGTTTCCCCGGCGCGAAGAGCATTACCAATGCCGAACTCCTCACGACCGACTGCGAAATCCTGATCCCCGCGGCCCTTTCGAACCAGATCGATGAGAATAATGCCGGGGAGATCAAGGCCCAGATCATCCTTGAACTCGCCAACGCGCCCACCACCGCTGCGGCGGACGATATTCTCTTTGACCGGAACGTTATGGTCATACCCGACATAATCGCCAACGCGGGCGGCGTCGTGGTGAGCTATTTCGAGTGGAGCCAGAATTTGAGCAACGACATCTGGCCTGAGGAAAAGGTCCTCCATCGCCTGCGCGAGATCATGATTACCTCGTTCGCGGACATAAATTCGCTTTGCAAGGAAGGTCCGTGCCGCCTCAGAAAGGCCGCGTACCAGCTTGCCGTGAAGCGGATCCTGCATGCGGAACGGCTGAGAGGAAACTTGTAAAGTGCGAATCCTTACCGCAAGGATCGCTTCTTCAAGTTGTCGCCTAAGAGTATTTGTATAGCGCGTTTTATGGTATAGTTCAGTCAACGCTGTTTCTTTCAGTCATTTGTCTGCCCTCCACCTTTTAGGAACCCCAGGGGTGCGCTGTAAACACATGATTGCACAATTGCTCAATACGGACAATTATGCTTTTACCATTCATGCGATAGCATCGATGCTTGTGGGAGCGGCGGTCTTTGTTCTGGGCGCATATGTCCTCAACAAGGAACGCGGTTCGCTTGTCGGCATGGTCTTCTGGTTGTTTACGCTGTGCGCGAGTATATGGCTTGTTGCATTCGGGCTCATGTACGCGAGTCTTCGGGAGACTCAGGCGCTGTTTTGGATGAAATTCGCGCAGCTAGGGGTAACCTTCATCCCTGCGACCGCACTGGCTCTAACCTTTACCCTGGTTCAACGGGCGGATGAATACCGCATCATTATCCGGACTGCCGTCACTCTCTCGACTCTGTTCTGTCTCGGCGTTGTCTTTACCGACCTGCACGTCCGGGGAGCTTACCATTATTTCTGGGGCTACTACCCGCGGTACGGTCCCCTGGGCGTCCTCTTTTTAGCGTACTTCCTGTGGCTCATGATATATATTCTTCGGCTCTATTGGCTTGAATATCGGGTCGGCGCAAACAAGAGGCGAAAGAACCGGCTAAAAGGGATGCTGGTTGCATTCGGTATCGGATACCTGGCGTCCTTTGACTTTCTTGCGGTCTTTGGCGTTCCGTTATACCCCTTCGGATTTATCGCATCAGCCGTTTTTCTTTTCATAACCGCGCGCGTGATTGTGCGATATCGGCTGGTCGACATCACTCCGGAGCTTGCCGCGGGTCAGGTCCTCGAAACCATGCAGGGCGCGGTCATTGTCGTGGACCTTGATGTCAAGGTCCGGGTCATCAATCGCGATGCTCTTGTAATGCTCGGCTATCAGAGAGCGGAGGTCCTGAACAGAGATTTATCGACGCTCATCGAATTGCCGCATGCTTTGAAGGACCACGACCGCCTGCGAGAGAAAACGAACTCCGACTACGAGATGACCTGGGCCGATAAAAACGGACGCCGGATCGACATCAGCGTGTCGGCTTCTCCCATAACGGAGAAGGACGGTTCCGTGGTCGGGATTGTGTATATCCTTTACGACATCACGAAACGAAAATTAGCGGAGCAGCGGCTCGAGCGCCTGGCGTTGTATGACACGCTCACCGGCCTCCCAAACCGGACGCTGTTCTTCGAACGGATGAGCCAGCTGTTGACGTTGGCGAAGCGGAACCAGCATGTCGTCGCGCTCCTTTACATGGACATGGACCGCTTCAAAGTCATCAACGACACCCTTGGTCACGAGGCGGGCGACCTGCTGCTCCAGGAGGCAACGAAACGGATGACGTCCAGTGTGCGCAAATCCGACACGATCGCGCGTATGGGGGGCGACGAATTCATCTGCATTTGCGCCAGGGTCGCAGTTGCCGAGGACGCGAGCATCGTAGCCCGGAAAATAATTGCGGCCTTGACCGAACCGTTCTGCATAAAAGGGGGCGAATGTTCCATCGGCGTGAGTATCGGCATCAGCCTCTACCCGATGGA
>JBGPUS010000131.1:0-6299 GCA_041491325.1 Nitrospirota bacterium
CCTTACTCCTGACTCCTGAGTTTCTCAAAATACGGTTTCAACCGCTCATACGTCTTTTCAAGAAGCTCCGGCATCACGCGCGCTTCGTCGAAGACCGTCATATAGCTCGTATCGCCGTTCCAGCGTGGCACGATCTGGATATGCATGTGTTCCGGCAAGCCAGCGCCCGCGGACTTATCCTTTCTCATGCTTTTCCAGCTCGGTCATGACCTGCTGGATGTCCTTCCACACTAACGCCTTGTCCTTGGGGTTCCTGAGCAGGTACGCCGGGTGGAACGTAGGCATAAGCGGTACGCCCTGGTAGGTTTTCCATTTACCGCGAAGCGTGGTAATCCCCTCACCCGTCTTGAGCAGCGTTTTTGCGGCAATATTCCCGAGCGCAATAATGACCTTCGGCTTGATGGCCTCAAGTTGCTTCACGAGAAACGGCTCGCAGGACTCAATTTCATCCGGCTCGGGGTTCCGGTTGTTCGGTGGCCGGCATTTAACGATATTGCAGATATAAACGTCTTCCCGTTTGAGTTTCATGCCCTTGACAATGATATCCGTCAGGAGCTGGCCTGCCGCTCCCACGAAGGGCCGGCCCTGCTGGTCCTCTTCGAAGCCCGGCCCCTCGCCTACGAACACGAGTGCCGCATGCGGGGCTCCTTCTCCAAAAACAAGGTTTGTTCGGCCCTTGGATAATTTGCATCTCGTGCAAATCCCGAGCTCTTCGCGTACAACATCCAAACCCACAGCTTGCGGCGTCGCGGGCTGTTCGGCCGCCTGCGCTTGCGCCAAGCTTGTCTCGGCCGGGGCCTCGACAATCGCCGGGTGAAGCGGCTGCGCGGGAAGTATTTCCATTGACCTGACCCCAAGCGCCCGCTGATACTCAAGGTGCATCCTGACGTTTGTTACAATATCAAGAAATTCACGTTGCAATTCATTCATGCTCTATCCGCCGAACCTGCATTTTTGTTGATCACGTTTTCAGTTTTGGGCCGCTGCCCCACTTGAGTTTTGTTCTCAGGATCTCATAGTAACTTTTGGCGGGATGCTTTATCATCTTCATCCGGTACCGGGACTTCTTGAGCTCCACGATATCGAGCGGCTCCAGAGGAAACCCGATCTGGCCGTCCAGCGTAAGCGTTACTTCCTCGCTCCGCGACGTCAGGCAGACTCTCACGACGACGTTGTCCGAAAGGACGATAGGCCGGTTGGACAGTGTATGCGGACAGATGGGGGTCACGACAAAACAGTGGAGCGCCGGATGGATGATGGGACCGCCCGCGGCGAGCGAGTAGGCCGTCGAGCCGGTGGGCGTCGCCACGATCATGCCGTCGGCCCGGAGCGTCGTCAAAAGGCCCCCGTCCACTGAAACAGTAAGTTCCATCATGCGCGCAAGGGCGCCTTTGTTGATCACGGCGTCGTTCAGCACGCGGTACCGCGCAAGCCGCCTGTTGTTGCGGATGACGCCCGCCGACAGCATGATCCGTTCTTCGGTCTCAAGCTTTCCCGCTATCGCCTTTTCAAGATTCTCGTACAGTTCATCCAGAGAAACCTCCGCCATGAACCCGAGACTGCCGAGGTTTACGCCGAAAATCGGCACGCCCGTGTGCGCATCCGCGACGTGCCGCGCCGCGGACAGCAGCGTTCCATCCCCGCCGAGCACGATCAACATGTCAACGAGCGCGGGGATGTCCTCCTGCTCATGGCCCTGCGCATGTATGGCCGCGGCGGTCGCGCTGTCGAGGTAGACTGTCTTGCCCCGCTTCTTGAGCCAGGCAGCCAGTTTCTTGACCGCACGGTGCGCGGCGGGAATATTTTTTGCGATAATGCCGATTTTTTTCATGGTGGTTTGATAAAAACTACCCGCTTATTTTCACGCGGAACAACCTTGATGAAATCGTAAGAGTCAAGATTTGCCACAGAGCACACAGAGACCACAGAGATAAGACGTAAAAAAAAAGATTTCTCTGAGCCCTCTGTGACCTCGGTGGCTAAAAAAGACTTTTTACGAGACCATCAGCCTTAATGGTTTGAGTCGCTCGGTCCCTGCTGCCGGTTCTACATTTTGAGCTCTTGTTTCAGCGCATCCAGTAAAAGCTCATACCGTTTCCCCTCGGCCAGAAACCCGAACTCTCGGCTCTTTTCATCAACCGGAGATAGATAAACGCTCAGACGCTCATCGGGGAGTTCGTTCTCGGCCTTCTCGGCCCATTCTATCACCGTCACCCCGTCGGATTCCAGGTACTCTTCAAAACCGATGCTCTCCAGGGCGCCGGGGTCTTCGAGACGGTACAGGTCGATGTGATACAGCGGGACACGGCCCTGGTACTCGTTCACGAACGTGAAGGTCGGGCTCGTGATATATTCCTCCTCGACCTTCAGGCCGCGCGCGATGCCGTAGGTAAAATTCGTTTTGCCCGAACCCAGGTCGCCATAGAGGCAGACCGTGTCCCCTGCCGCGAGCCGGGAACCGAGCAGCTCGCCGATCTGATGGGTCTGCTCCGGACTGGACGTGATGATGCTGAACATTATTCAGCCTGCCGCGCGACGGCCCTTACGATATCGTGTTTTCCGACGATTCCCGCGAGTTTGCCGTTCTTGATCACGGGAAGCACATGCACCTTCTTCTCGGACATGATCGTCGCGATGTCCAGAACAGTCGTGTCTTCGTTGATGGTGATTACGTTTCGCGAACAGATGTCCTCGACGGTTGTCGCTGTCATGCGTTTGACTTCCTGCTCGAACTTCTTGGAACTTTCGAGATAGATCGCCGCGTCAAGAAAGCTCACCACCGTGGGAATATGGAGCCGCTTGTTTTGACTGATGAGATCGTTCTCGGTCACGATGCCGAAGAGCGCGCCGGATTTGTCCACCACCGGAACACCGCTGATCCTGTTTTTGACGAGAATTGATGAAAGCTCCGTCAGAGCGGTATCGGGTTGCACGGTGATCACGTCCCTGGTCATGATGTCTTTTGCGGTAAGCATGATGTCTTCACCACCTTTATTTTGATTTTTTACAACACTCCGGATTACTTCAACTAACTTTTGAGCTCCAACGATCTACCGGTTCGGGGTAGGCATATGGCTCATCATATACGACAGGGTCACTTCCCCCTGAAGACCGCAATACCGCTTTCAACAGTCACCTGTATGGAAACCGTTCTATTTTTTGCGCGTTGATCTGCCTGCATAAACTGCGCGTCTTTCTCGCAAAAGTAACTGGCGCTGATCCAGTTCAATTCCAGGGTCTCTTTTTCTGAATGGAATCACCTTGCCGACGCTGTTGTTTTTGTAAGTTTCCCACGTTATATCGTAATTGTCGGCTTGATTACCCCAAACATGCCAGCCGATTCTTTTGCCGCGGGCAAACAGTTCGAAGTACGGACCGGGGCTGCATTCTTCGATTATTTTATAAAGCTCGTCCGGTTTTCGGCTGTGCTCTTGCTTCTGTGACCTGATGATATTCACCTGCGTCCGGCCCGGCTTGAGTGTCCGAAGGGGGCCACGAATGCCAAAGAGGACGATCTCCGTGGTGTTTCTAAAATAAAAACCAACACCGCGCCCATCAGGCCCCCCATCTTTTCTTACTTTATGCCAGATAATGTTCGTCTTGTAAGTAAAACCCCAAGATCTCATTACCTCCAGGCCCTCATTCAGTAACGCATTGGGGACCCAAAGATACAGATGGGCTGGTTGATCCGCGGCAACCTGGACGGGAATTTCAGAAATCTCGCGAAGGGAAAGGGTTTGATAGCGACTGAGGCGTTTATGCTCTGGAGCCATCTTGCCCGTACGATTGTTAAACTGCCAAGGAGGATCGGCGAGGATTGTCCGAAACTTCTTGTTTCCGATACATTGAATAAAAGACTGGTTAATGTCCACTTATTCATCCTCCGCGTAAAGTTTCTTTGATATGCCAATAACAATTATGGGGCATCCCGCCCCGCTGCCACCTTCAATTCGCGGCAGCAACTTGGACATATGTGTTGTCGATTGACCGTAGGATTTCCCGCGACCGAGAGAGTCAAAAACTTCCTGGAGTTCATCACAACGTGTTACTATCAAACCAACACTTATCGCTCGAAGATCGAAGAGAAGCCGATAGTTGTTCAAATCCCGGTCGTAAAACGGGTCTTTATTATTCCATTCTAACTCAAGAGCTACCCGGTTCTTATAACAATCGACTTTATGGGTCGGTGACTCAAGCTTTGCCTCATCCACTATGACCGCTGTAGAAAATTGCTTTTCTTTCCAGCCTCGTTTCCCCAAAAAGTCATCAACCCACTTTGCTAATTCTGATTTATTCCCCCCACCCTCTGTAATCCAAGACTGCTTAAGCCGGAAGGCTTGCAGCATAGCAAGAATATCCTCCCATTCACTGGGAAAATCGTGTTTTAGAATCGCAGAGGCGTGCTTCCATTCGTGAATTTCGTATTTTCTACAAATGTCTTTTGGAAAGTGCCCTACGTGCATACGCCCTCAACCGCTCAGTTATATGTTTCAGCCTTCAATAACCTTTTTGAATTCCGAGACTACTGCGTAGTCTTCGTTATCGCATCCGGGATCTTTTCGATCAAATCTCCGGCAATCATGCTCATCTCGCCCTTCTCTTTCGCGGCAAGGTCCCCTGCCAGACCGTGCAGATACACGCCAAGGCAGGCCGCATGCGTCGCCGTATACCCTTGGGCCAGGAGTCCGCCGATCATGCCGGTGAGACCATCTCCTGTCCCACCCGTGGCCATGCCGGGGTTGCCCGTCGAGTTGATGAAAATGCGCCCGTCGGGGAACGCGACCACAGTCCCGGCGCCTTTGAGAACGAGTATGACGTTATACTTGACTGCAAACCCGGATGCAATGGTAATCCGGTCTTTCTGAACATCATCGGAAGAAATCCCAAGCAGCCTGCCCATTTCTCCGGGGTGAGGAGTCAGGATAACGGGCGCCTTAGCCCTTTTCAGAATTTCGGTGAAACCGACCAGGGCATTCAACCCGTCCGCATCGATGACCATCGGGACCGTCAGCCGCTGCACGAGGTTCCGCACCACCTGCACCGTCTCATAATGAGTCGAAAGCCCGGGCCCGATTGCGCAGGCACTCATCCGGGAAGCGGCCTTGAGCAATTCTTCTTCCGAGCCGATGCCGAGGGTCCCTTCAATACTCTCTGCTGCCGGGACGCACATGGCCTCGGTTATTTGCGCTTGCACGATCGGGACGAGACCGTTCGGCGCGGCAACACTTACGAGCCCCGCGCCTGTCCTGAGCGCGGCCCGGGCCGACATGATTGCCGCTCCCGCTTTTCCCGGCGATCCGGCGACGATCATCAAATGTCCGTAGTCGCCCTTGTGAGAATCCGGATCGCGGGGACTCATCAGGCCCCACGCGAAGCCCCGGTCCAGAAGGGTCACACGAATTTTTTCCTGGTCTATAACCTCCGCCGGGATCCCGATGTCCGCTACGCGCACTTCACCGGCATAGTGGGCGCCCGGAAAGAGCACAAGCCCGCGCTTCAGGAGCGCCATGGTCACTGTAAGCTCTGCCTTCACGGCGGAACCGATAATCGCCCCGGTATCCGAATCGATGCCCGTGGGGATATCGACGGCTACCACGGGCTTGCCCGCCGTGTTAATCATATCCACGGCCTGCGCGAACAGACCCTTCAGCGGTGTTGAAAGCCCCACGCCGAGCAGGGCATCGACGATGATGTCCGACCACTGGAGGACCTCGGAAAGGTCCCGCGCCGAGGCCTTCTGGGTAATTTGAAGATCGGTCTTGCGCAGGATGGAAAGATTGACCTTTGCTTCTCCGGTCACTGCGTTGAACGGCGCGAGCAGAGCCACGCGGACCGCGACGCCCCGGATCGAAAGCCTCCGGGCAAGAGCAAGGCCGTCGCCGCCGTTGTTGCCCTTTCCGCAGATGATGCAGACCCGAACGCCTGCCAGGCCGTCAAAGAACCGCTCCATCTCAGCCATGATGGCCGAGGCCGCGTTCTCCATCAGGACGGGACCGGGGATGCCGAATTTCTTGATCGACCTGCGGTCGATATTTTTAATCTGCTGTGACGTTGCGATCTTCATAAGGTTACGCTTGTTCAGTCGCGCCCTGCAAAAGGCTCCCCACCAGCACAACCTGCGCCACGGCATATTCTCCGTCGTGCGAGTAGCTGAGCATCACCTGTTTCACGCCTTTGAGGTCCATGAGGTCTTTTACCCTGCCGGTGATATTCACGATCGGCCCGCCGCCTTCGCCGTGAAGCACTTCCATATCGGTCCACTTCACGCCCGCGCTCCATCCCGTGCCGATGGCTTTGAG
>JBGPUS010000132.1:0-6280 GCA_041491325.1 Nitrospirota bacterium
ATCATCGGAGAGTCTAAAACGCACACTCGCAACAAAAGAGCGCCGCAAAACAAAGAAAAAAACTCGCTGCCGGACCATATCATTGAGTCGCGTGATATTGGCTTTTTTTCTCAACCAAAAACGGCAGAGGAAGTACACCAGAAGCTAAAAGGCAAGTATCATGCCGATGAAAACCGCATCTCCATGGCTCTTCTGCGACTTGGAAATAGACGGGAATTGCGAAAAACATCCAAGATAATCGGTGGTAAAAAATATAAAGCGTATGTTTGGTGATTACTATGGGAAATACTGGAATTCCAACACCATTTAATGCCGCTGGGGGTAATTTAATATCTTAAAAGACTTATGCAATGCCCTCTGTGTCAACAACATGTCCGAAGCCATTCTGTGTAAGAATCGTGCCAGGGAAAGATAAGGAGTAATGAAACATGAGAGTTTTACTGTCCGACTTTATAGCAAAAAAAGATGGATTTAGTTCCCTTGACTATCTCGATCAAGCGAAATACCTCGCGTATTTTTACGGAAAGATCAAACAAGATCCCATCTTCACTACAAGAAATATAAAGGATTATTTTGAACTTGCAGATATAGCTCAACCTAAAAATGTGACCGATCTTTGCAGAAATCTCGCGGCAAAAAAAATATTTATCCCTGCTGGTGGCGGTTATAAACTTCACCGAGATACTTTTTATGAACTTGAAGGCGAGTTTTCTGATGAAAAACCAAAACAAAAGATATCGAATAAACTTCGAGAGCTTGTTTCTAAAACATCACAAGAAGATAATCGTAATTTTTTAATTGAGGCTATATCCTGTTATGAAATCAAGGCGTACAGGGCAGCTGTAATAATGACATGGCTCTTAGTTATTGACAACCTGTATGAATACATATTTGCAACAAAACTTGAGGAGTTTAACGGTGCATTAGGTTCTCAGAATTTGAAAATTAAGGTGATCGTATCAAAGGAGGATTTTGGAGAACTGAAAGAAGTTAAATTTATTGAGTTATGCCGTGCTGCAAACATCTTGTCGAATGATGTAAAAAAAATTCTTGAAGAGAAATTAGGAATAAGAAATACTTGTGCACATCCGAATAATATTGTTGTAGCTGAATCGAAGGCAACTAGTTTCATTGAAGACTTGATTGATAATGTGCTACTTCGCTTTCATAAATAATAGAGCATCTTAGGCTGTGATGCCGCAGCCCAGCCAATGTGAGGATCGATCATATGGACATGGCAATTAAAACCAGGTTCATCGAGTCATGGAAATGGCATTTCAACGGCGCTGAGCTTCCCATCACGTTTTATTACACCAACGCGGAAGACGCAGTGGAACGGGTGGCTACTCCGGCAGCGCACATGTGCATGATCGGCGTGCTCGCCAAGGTGAGAAAAAGCGCCTCGCTTAAATTCGACGTCGATTCCATAGGCTGCGCTGTGGGAAAGCGCTACACCGGTTTTGTCCAGGGCGTCGGCCCCACGTTCGAGTATTTCCTGTCCTGCGGCATTCCCGGCATGCTGGAAGGCGAGCGGTACAAAAATCCCCCGAGCTTGTTAAGGAGATGCTAAAGCTCGTCCCGCGCGAGCTCCGGGACGTTGGTTCTTACGGTGCTTTTAATTAGACTTTATTTATGGTCCCACACAATGCACACTGAGAATCAACATCCCCAAAGTTGCAGGAGAAGGTGAAAAAAAGGATCGGTTAAAGAATACAAGGCATCCGACATGCCGTTCCCTGTTATATCAAATACGATTGAAATGATATCATCGCTATGGTATAGTAATTCGTAGTTGTTTGAATAAGAACCGTAGAGAGGCCGGCTATGTCACGTACGGTAATCGACATCCAAGATGATCTGCTGAAAAAAGCGCAGAAGATTACGGGTATCAGCAAAAAAGTGGCGCTCGTCAACTATGCCCTTAAACGACTTCTCGAACAAAAAGAGATCGAACAGGTTCTGGAGTTGAAGGGTAAGGTGAAATGGGAAGGCAACCTCGATGAGATGAGAAGGGACCGTCGTGGTTCTCGTTGACACTTCTATCTGGATTGAATTTTTCCAACACCCGGTCTCGCCGCAGGCCGCTCGGCTCGAAGACCTCATCAGAGAGCATAATCGTGCTGTCAATCGTCCCCGCCGGTAAGCACCGCATGCAACGCATTCCTGAGTTCGTCTACGTCATACGGCTTCGGAACAATTGCGCTGAAGCCGTATTTATTATAGTCAGCCATGATCGGATCGTTGGAATAGCCGCTCGATGCGATTGCTTTCACCGTGGGGTCTATTGCGAGAATTTTTCGGACTGCTTCCGCGCCGCCCAGGCCCCCCGGGATGGTCAGGTCCATGATGACCGCGTCAAACGGCTCGCCCGCTTCTTTCGCTTTCCTGACATGCTCAGCCGCCTCGTCGCCGTCTTTCGCGAAATCGACGTCGTACCCCAGGTAGCTCAGCATGCTGCCACCCACATCCCTGATTATCTGCTCGTCGTCCATGAGCAGGACTTTTCCCTTCCCGGCCAAAGGCTTTTCAGCGGGCTCTCCCGCGGGCTCGACTTTCCCTTTTGAAGCGGGAAGGTAGATCGAAAAGGTCGTCCCCACCCCCACGCTCGATTTGATGGCTATATGTCCGTCGTGTTTTTTTATGATGGCATAGGTTGTCGTGAGACCGAGTCCGCTGCCTTTCTCTTTGGTCGTAAAATAGGGGTCGAAGATCTTGTCGAGATGCTCTTCCGGTATCCCCGACCCTTGGTCCTGGATTGATATTTTTATATAGTTGCCGTCCGTGAGCGGCAGGCCCGCTTCTCCGGTTTTACCGCCGACCGTCACGTTCTCCGCGCGGATTCCGATCGTTCCGGCCTGCGACATGGATTGCTGCGCGTTGATGACGAGGTTATGAATGACCTGGCTGATCTGCCCAGCATCGATATCCACGATCCAGAGGTCCTCGGAAATATCAAACGCGCGGCGGATATTCGAACCGCTCATCACAAAACGTGCGGTGTCTTTCAAGAGCTCTGCAATGGAAGCCACTTTTTTAATGGGCGCTCCCCCCTTTGAAAAGGTCAGCAATTGCCGCGTCAGGTCCTGCGCCCGCCGGGAGGCTTTTTCCGCCTCTGCCAGACGGTAGAAAACTCTGCTTTCGGGCTCCGCCATCATTTTGGCGAGGGAAATATTGCCGAAGATTGCGGTGAGAATGTTATTGAAATCATGGGCGATCCCGCCGGCGAGAATGCCGAGCGATTCCAGCTTGGAGGTCTTGAGCATCTCCTCTTCCCGCTGTTTGCGCTCCGTAATGTCCTCCATGACGCCGTCAATCCAGCGGATCTTGCCGTTGGAGTCATATTGCACTTTTGCGGTGCAGGAGGCCACAAGGGGAGCGCCGTCTTTTTTCTTCATGTGCAGCTCACGCTCTTTGACAAATCCCTTGTGCGAGATCTCCTCAAGAAAGTTCATTCGCTCTCGCGCGGTGCGATACAGGTCCGAGATGCGGATCCTTAAAAAATCTTCGCTGGTATCGTACCCGAAGATCTTGGCCATGGCGGGATTCGCCTGGAGAAAATGCCCGAACGGATCGCCGGTGGTCCGGTAGATCCCGATATTGATGTTCTCGATAAGGGTCCTGTATTTCTCTTCGCTTTCCCGTAAAGCTTCCTCCGCCTTCTTCCTGCTGGTGATATTCCGAATGATTGCGATGAACTGGTTTTTGAGCAGCGGCAACAGCCTCGCTTCATAAAGATATTGTTGACCGTGCAGCGTCAGCGCATACTCGAAGCTTGCCATGGACTGCGACTCTTTTGCGCGCTGAATGGCTTCGAAAAATTTGATCCCGACATTTTTCGGGGGTATGTCCTGTATAAGCCTTCCCAGGAGTTTATCAGGGGGGAGGAACAAATCGGCTGTCCCGGCGGCCTTGCAATCGAGAATTTTCCCGTCCTGGTCGCACCGGAAGAGCAGGTCGGGAATTGCCTGGAAGATCGCCCGCATTTCGGAATTCGCATGGAGGAGCTCCTGGGAGCTCAGCTCGAGCGAACGTTCGAGCATGGCGCGGTCCGCGTCGAATTCCCGGTAAGCGGCATTGACGGCTTCGATAAACCCCTCCCATTCCCTGGGGACGTCATGGACGCCGAAATATTTTTTAAGCTGGCGCTTCAGCAGGCTATGGAAATGGTTCGTCATCAGTGCTCCGAAAAGGTCGTTATCGTCATGGTCTGGTTGTGCAATTCACAGGGGGCGCTGGGAGTAAACGGCGATATTTCGCCGTAGGAATAGAACCCCGCGAAGACGGTCTCGCCGCCCAAAACATCACGCACGCCCTCCACCTCTTCCTCCGTCCGCTGCTTCAGGATCATCTTTCTGCCGACACAACTGATGAGCACCGCAAGCTCGGGCGAGGCCGAGCCGATGGCTTCATAGCTGGTCCTGGCCGCGCCGACGGCGCCGTCTATCAGCCGGTCGAAATTGGCTTTCATCAGGCGGGCGAATGCCCCTTCCGGGACATCTCCGGCAAAAGTGAGGCTCTGATCGCTTTCATTGATGGCAAGTATGGTGCGGACAACAGCCGTATCGCTTTCCCTGGTGCGGAGACTCAGCGGAAAAAGAAGCCCGGTTGCCGGGAGGCCCTTGGCGTGCTCGCCGAGATATCTTTTGTAGAGTTCGAGCGCGGATTGACCATCCATCTCATACAGCACGTTTCCGCGCGAGCGCGTTATCAGGCGTTCGGGACCAAAAGGGTCCCACCCGCCGAGAGAGCCGTACCCGACCTTTATCCGGTCGCCATAAAGCCCTAACACGGCGATTGCGTCCTTTTCAGGGTCCGAGTCCCAGAAGACGAGGGTCTCCTTGAACCGTTCCCCGTCGCCCGCCAGTCCGCCCGTGACCGTAACCGCGGGCGGCAGGTTCCGGGTGAGCCCCCGCACCAGATCGCTGCCGTTTACCTTCAGGCCGTCGGAGAGCACGAAAACATGGACCAGCCCTTCCTTGGAAAGGGCCCGGGAAAGCCGCTCTCCCGCGTCGAATGCGTTTTCCGCCTCGTGCAAGGTGATCCGGCCCCCCTCGACCCGCGCGTGTTCGAAGTGTATCGCCGTTGCGACCAGCGACTCATCGGACACCTGCGTGCCGTATATTTCACCCGCCGTGGAGCACCCGAAAATATGCGCTCCCGGATAGAGCTCTCTTAATTCCCGGAAGACCGGTTTATTTTTCAGGACCGACGGAGCGCTGAACACCAGGACCAATTGCGCGGATGCGCGTAAAGCCCCCGAGCTTTCCGGCAGCCAGCCCTGCTCTTTTTTCCAGACAATTTGCTCGATCTTCATCAAGACATCTCCTCGTGATAAATAGAAATCCGCAGGGATGCGTTTGCTTCGCATTCACGCTTCTACCCATTACCGCTTCCACGTTTCATAGGGTCGCAGAGGGCCAAGTTTCATGCTGAACGTATTAATACGGCATGCTCGAAAAGGATTAAAAGAATGGATAGATCCCCCGGCTGTATGCTGCATAAATGCAAATTACACCGAACTGGGGGAAAAAACAACAGGAACATGATTCTGCGCTGCTAGTACACCGTCAACTTAATTGCTGATGGTTTCGGACCGTTCTTCAGGCTAAAATCATGCCGAAAAAACGAGCGAAAAAGGTGCAATACTATCAAGAACTATTTTTACCGTGTACTAGGTTGTCATCAGCAACCCATCCCCACCTTAATCGGGCGGGAAGTTTGCAAACCTATCCTCCTTCAAGGGGGAGACGGAGAGGGGGGAGGTCCGCAAGCTTCAGCAGGCTGCTGAAAAACTCTCGGAACGTCATTGTGAGGACCGTTTTTTGCTAGCCTGCCCCAGCATGATTTAGGCAGGGGCGGCAACCTCAACGTTATCGATTAATATACAACCGAGATTGCTTCGCTTCGCACGCAAAGACGGCTAAAGGACTTTTTCAGCAACCTGTTAATGTAATAGAAATAAGTATGTCGCCGGAATTTGCGGGGACGGCGAAGCGCGAAGGCTCCGGTATTTCAAAAAAACTTTTATTTCTTCCGATATTTATCCAAGCTTGCCTCTACGTCTGCTTCTAAGCCTTTTTCCCTGAACCGCATCTTGTTTTCGCGGAAGAGCGCGTCGAGCTCGGCCAGTTTCTCCAAAGTTTTGTCTTTCAATGCCTGTATGTCGCTGTCGTTTCCGTATTTTTTTATGAAGTTATGGACCAAGTCCGTCAAGGTCTTAAATAGTTTCTCGGTCACCGACTCTATTGTTTTTCCGTTTTCCAGCCTTCCCCCCTTGCAA
>JBGPUS010000133.1:0-6278 GCA_041491325.1 Nitrospirota bacterium
AACTGCTCCGGATCGTGCAGGAAGGGGAGTTTACGCGCATCGGGGACACCGAGCCCCGGCACGTGAACGTGCGTGTGATTGCGGCAACGAATAAGGACCTCAAGAAGGCGATCGCGGACAAACTCTTTCGGGAAGACCTGTTTTACCGCTTGAACGTGATACCGATTGAACTGCCGCCGCTCAGAAAACGGAAGGACGACGTCCCGCTCCTGATCTACGCTTTCATCGAGAAGCACAAAAAGAGGGCGCCGGAAAAGAATATCGCCGGCATATCCAAGGACGCGGTGCAGGCGTTGTTCAACTATCACTTTCCCGGCAACGTGAGGGAATTGGAAAATTCCATCGAATACGCCATCGCTTTTACCGCGGGTCCGCTAATTCAGCTGGACGACCTGCCGAAGTATATATTGGAGGGCAAGCCGCTCGCCGAGGAAGCCCGGAAAATATCCATTATGCCTCTGAAGGACGCAAAGTCCCAGTTCGAAAAGAGCCTCATCATCGCCACGCTCATCGAAGCCGGCGGCAATATTTCCGAAGCCGCCCGTCTCTTAAGCATCCACCGGCAGAACCTTCAGCAGAAGATTCGCCTCCTCGGCATCGACCTCGATGCCATCTCCGCGAATGGCTAAAGCCCGGAAAAGCCGGGCGG
This sequence comes from Nitrospirota bacterium, assembly GCA_041491325.1. Classification (GTDB taxonomy): domain Bacteria; phylum Nitrospirota; class UBA9217; order UBA9217; family UBA9217; genus JBAZLV01. The sequence continues at coordinate 650 of JBGPUS010000133.1, forward strand.
TTCGATCCTGATCATCGGTTCGCCGGCCGGTGTTGCCGCCATGGGTATCGAGAAGATCGAGTTCTTCTGGTATGCGCGAAAGATTAGTTTTCTTGCCCTCATCGGCTATATCGGCGGAGCCGTTTGTACGTCCTGCTAGGCTAAACCGTTTCCTCCCACTTGCCGCACTGAATATACGGTCCTCCCTCGCGCTTGCAGTAATATCTTGCATGCCCATCCGCAGTAGTAATACTGCGCTTCGTCTCTAATCCTTTGAAAATATTGACGCAAAATTCTGGCACGCATCCTGCTATAAGTAAGAGCAAGAACGTACTCATGAAATCAAACTTTATTCAAAGGAGGATTCAAACAATGAAGATCATGGTGGCTTATGACGGGACGCTGCAAGCGAAGGATGCATTGGTGTACGGTATGGATAAGGCCCGGGAGAAGGGCGGAGAGGTTGTCGCCCTCCACGTGTTTAACAACCGGTTGTTCATCGATTACGACGCGACCCCGAATGCCGAGATGCTGGCGCGCGCGGAATCTTCCCGGATGGTGGAGGAGGCGAAGGCCATTATCCGAGAAAAAGGCAAAGGCGTGAAGGCAAGTTTGTTTACGGGAGAAGGGGATCCGGAGGAAGAAACGGTGGGCTTCGCCAGATCAGAGCACGCGGACGTTCTTCTTTGTCCGCCGAAGTACAGGTCCATCATCAGAAAATACAAAAAAGCATCGGCAGCGACGGACTTTGTCACAGGAGCGGAGAGACTGGACCTGGCCGCCTTGACCGTACCGGCAAAGACCTTTTAACCTGAACGGCCTACGGATGAGCAGGGTCTCATGAGGGAGGAACCCATGGAACTGGAGCACGCATTCCAATTATCGGGCGCATTCACGCTGTTCCAACTGCTGTTCATGAGCTCGCTGCTCATTCCCGCCATGGCGGGAAGAACGGACATCGTGCGGGCTTTCGTGAGGACGCTCACGGTGCAGATCGTCAGTTTCGGCCCCATGGCCCTGCTTCTCTATGTTTTGTATGAAGTGTCGAAGCTGCAGTAGTGAGCGTTTACCGCGGAACGTTATCGTGGCGTCGTGAAGAAAAAAATGCTAGAAGTACTTTACCAAAGTCCCCATTCCGTCTATTCTGAGCGGGGATATGGTTTTCACTGCTTGAAAACCATATCCCCGATGGAAGCATTCGGGGATGACAGGCAGAAGAACCTCATTTGCATTTACTATTTGGAGGGTTATTATGAAGATCGTGGTCGCCTACGACGGTACTATTCACGCGAAGAACGCGCTCAAGTACGGGCTTCGTAAAATACGGGAAAAGGGCGGGGAAGTGCTGCTTCTTCACGTGTTCGACGGCAGCGTCTTTATCGATTACGACGCCGGTCCGAAGGCGGAGGCCGTCGCCCGGGCGGAAGCAGCCCAGCAGCTCGAGGCCGCCACGAAGATCATTCATGACGAGGCCGCGGACCTGTCGACACGCGTCGTTTCGGTTGACGGGGACGCGGAGCGGGCAATCCTTCAGTTTGCGGATACGGAGCAGGCTGACCTGGTCCTCGTTCCCCCGAAGTACAAGGCTGTCATCAAAGTCGCGCCTTGTCCTGTATACGCTGTTCCCGGCACGATCCTCGTCCCGGTGGATGATACCGACATTCAGACCGGGAATATAGGCCTTATTCGGGAGGAAGCCTCGGCAACGGGGTCAAAGGTGCTGCTGCTCGGCATCGTCCCGGTGCACCTTTACAGCATTGAGGAAAGAAAGGAACTGGACCTGGTGAGGAAAGCAACCGAAAAACGCCTGGACAAAATCGACAAGGCGCTGAGAGATCTGGGTCTTGAAACGACGAAGATCATGCGCTCCGGGTATCTCGATGAAGAGATTCTGAAAGCCGCGGACGAGTTTACCGTGTCGTTCATCGTGCTTCCTTCCGGAGGAAACGCTCCGTCGGAACTTCGCAAGGCAACAGCCGTTATTCTCGATGCACGAGAGGGTAAGAGAAATCCGGTCCTGCTCATACCAGCCCTGGAAACAGCGTAAAGACACCGCCGCCGTCCTTCGACGGACTTGCTGCGCCATTAGGCCCGGACACTTAGTCGTCCTCTGTTGTCTGTCGCCGGACAGTGACCGATTTTGATAAGAGTCCGGCTCGCCACCGACCGTTGTGCTGCCTGTCAGTCATACGAAACCCGCCAAAAAATCTTTTGCAAAAAAACGACCTCTGTGATAGAGTATTTTGAACCATATGAAAAAATGGCGGATTTTATGATTCGCCGCAAAAATGCATCTGATGGCGCCGTGCGCTCAGCCATCCGCTTTTGTAGCAAGAATTGCCGGGGTGGTACCGTGCATCATATCTTTTATGAATGATGAGCAGCGAAGCGCATGGATGCGGGAGCTTGATGATAATGGAACCGATCATGTGCCCTTTCTGCGGAGGGACGAACCTCTTTCAGGAAGACGATTACGGTCTTGAGATGGATTTTGAATACTGGACCATTCACCACTGGGAGTGTCTGGACTGCGCGCAGTCGTTCGACAAAATAGAAATTCTCCCGACGCCCAATACGTTTGAGGAAATTAATGAGAGCACCATACACTGAGAAGTGCGCTGACCGCGTTCTTTCTTTGTCTCCACTTCCCGTTGACAGGCCGACTGCGGCGATAATCGACCTGAGTGCCCTCGCGCATAACTATCAGGTGGCGGTGCAACGCGCCGAGGGGCGAAAAATTCTCGCCGTGGTCAAGGCCCGGGCCTACGGGCATGGGGCCGTGGAAGTTTCCCGAGTGCTCCTCGGGCTCGGCGCGGACATGCTCGGCGTGGCGCTGGTCGAGGAGGGCAGAGAGCTTCGGGAAGCGGGGATCACCGCGCCCGTCCTGATCATGGGCGCGATATTCGCGGAACAGGCCGAGGCCGTAGCGGCGCTGGGGCTTACACCGGTTGTATTCAACCTCTCTGTTGCGCGCGCCCTCTCTGCTGCAGCGAAAAAAAACAAGACCACGGTCCCCGTGCACGTGAAAATCGATACGGGCATGGGCAGGATCGGCGTATCTCCCGAGGACGCGCCCGATTTTATCGCGGAGCTGAAAAAGCTCGACAACATATTGGTTGAGGGGCTTATGACTCACTTTGCCGACGTTGATCGGCAGGACAAAGAGTTTCCTGCAAGGCAAATGGACCGATTTGAGGCTCTTCTCACTGGGCTCGAGGCGCAGGGGACGCATATCCCGGTCCGCCATGCGGCCAACAGCGCGGCCCTGCTCGACTATCAACGGGCGCTTTTCACGATGGTGCGGCCGGGGCTCATGTTGTACGGTTATAGTCCTCTCGAAGAGATAAGGGCCGGCGCGGATCTCCGTCCGGTGCTGTCCCTGGTGACGCGCATCGCCTTCATAAAAAAAACGCAGGCCGGTGTTCCGATCAGCTACGGCCGGACATTCGTAACTAAACGGAAAAGCCTCATTGCAACGCTGCCGATCGGATACGCGGACGGATATAGCCGCGGTCTGTCAAATAAGGGCGAGGCGATCGTGCGCGGGGTCAAGGCGCGCGTGGTCGGTCGCGTGTGCATGGATATGTGCATGCTCGATGTAACAGACGTCCCCGGCGTCCGGGAAGGCGACGAGGTCGTGCTTATCGGGGACCGGGGTAACGAACGGATCACGGCTGATGACCTCGCCACTAAGACTGGAACGATAGCGTACGAGGTGCTCTGTGGCATCAGCTACCGGGTCCCCCGGGTATATAACTAATATGCTGGAATCGATGGGCCGCAAGATATTCAGCTTGGTGAGCGAAATGGGGAGAGTGCTCCTCTTTCTGGCGCACACGATCCGGTGGACCTTCAGCCTGCCGTTTTCGACGAAGAATGTTTTGAACCAAATGGAGCAGATCGGGGTCAATTCCGTCCCGGTGGTAATGACGACGGCGCTGTCAACCGGCATGGTGCTGGCCCTCCAGAGCTACACGGGGTTCAAGCGGTTCGGCGCCGAGACGCTCATCGGCACGGTTGTTTCTCTCTCCATGACGCGGGAACTCGGTCCCGTGCTTACCGGTTTGATGGTGGCGGGCCGGGCAGGCGCGTCCATGGCCGCGGAACTCGGCACCATGCGGGTGACCGAGCAGATCGACGCTCTCACCACCATGGCAACGAACCCGATCAAGTACCTGGTGGTGCCGCGGTTCGTCGCCAGTACGATTATGATGTTCTTTCTCACGGCGTTGGGGATGATCATCGGCATTGTGGGAGGATATTTTGTGGGAGTGAAGGTCCTCGGCACGAACCCGACCACCTATTTGAAAAACAGCATCAACAATACCGAGGTCACCGACATCTGGTACGGACTCATCAAGGCGCTTGTTTTCGGAGCGGTCGTGGGGCTGATCGGCTGCTATAAGGGGTTTAACACCGAGGGCGGGGCGGAAGGAGTGGGCAAGGCCACGACAGGCGCCGTGGTGGTTTCCTGTATGCTGATTCTCATCCTGGATTATTTCCTGTCCGCTCTTTTGTGGTGACGCCATGGCGATGATAGAAATTGTCGACGTGCACAAGAGTTTCGGCAAGCTCCAGGTCCTTCGCGGGCTGAGCCTTTCCGTGGAAAAGGGCGAGAGCATGACGGTGATCGGCGGCAGCGGGAGCGGCAAGAGCGTGCTCCTCAAACATGTCATCGGCCTGCTGTTTCCGGACCGGGGGAGAGTGTTTGTAGACGGACAACAGCTGAACGAGCTCGACGAATACGGCCTGAACGAACTGAGAAAAAAATTCGGCATGCTGTTCCAGGGAGCGGCGCTTTTCGATTCCCTCACCGTATGGGAGAACGTGGGGTTCGGCCTGAAACAGCATACTAAAATGTCCGATCAACAGATACGGCAAATAGCTACGGAGAAACTTGCGCTCGTGGGCTTAAAAGACGTGGAAGACAAGATGCCTTCCGAGCTTTCCGGTGGCATGAAAAAAAGAGTGGGGCTCGCGCGGGCGATTGCCATGGACGCGGCCATCATCCTCTATGATGAACCCACGACGGGCCTGGATCCGATCACCGCCGACGCCATCAATGACCTGATCGTGGATCTCAAGAAGAAGCTCGGGGTGACTTCCGTGGCCATTACGCACGACATGCAGAGCGCGTACAAGATCTCGGACCGGATCGCCATGCTGTACAAAGGGGAGATTCAGGAAATCGGCACCCCCGAACAGATCAAGAGCACGGCTAACCCCATTGTGCGTCAGTTTATCACCGGCAGCGCCGTGGGGCCGATCACCGCGGAATGAGCGCCGGCTGGGAGCCCGGAGCTGGGCTGTTAAAAAAGTTACTGGAAATAAAAAACGCACGCTAAAGCGTGCGGCTACAATTGATACACATCAACGTTTTTAGGTTTCGTAGCCGCAGGTTAAGTGCCCAGTGGTTATGAGTGCGTATCGCGAATGCAGGGTATTAGCCTGCGTGAAGCAGTTATCTGTTAAGGAAACTGCTCAAACTCAATCCTATTTTCCGTTCACCTTTTTGGAGATGAGATGCTCAAGCTGAGCGCTGAGGCAAAGGTAGGGCTTTTGGTCCTTGTCGGATCCGTGGTCCTTCTCTACATGACCGTCGCGGTAGGTAAGTTTCAGTTCGGCGAGAAGGGGTATGTGCTGCAGGCGA
>JBGPUS010000134.1:0-6275 GCA_041491325.1 Nitrospirota bacterium
AGCACATCTCCCGGTTTATAGGCCTTGCCGCCCGGCATGTTCTCCGTCGCGGGCAGGAGCCCGACGATAGTGAGCGGGAGTTTGAGCGCCGCTGCCGTCCGGAGCGCCCCGAGCACCGCGGCCCCGCCGGACATATCGTCCTTCATCTTGTCCATGTTCTCGGCGGGCTTGATCGAAATACCGCCGGAATCGAAGGTGATCGTTTTGCCTACCAGCGCAATGACCGGCTTGTTCCCGCCCTTGCGGTATTCGAGAATGATGAATTTCGGAGGCTGCGCGCTTCCCGAAGCCACGCCGAGGAGCGCGCCCATCCCGAGCTTCTCCATGTGAGTGCGTTCGAGCACCTGGAACTTCAAGCCGAACTCGCGCGCGAGCGCCCGCGCCTTTTCCGCAATGATCGTCGGCGTCATGTCCGAGGAAGGCGAGTTCACCATGTCCCGGACCATGCTGGTCGAATCCGCAATCACCGTGCCGACGGCAGCGCCCTTCTGCATAGCCTTGAGCGAAGCCGCGTCTTCGGTCAGAATGGTCACCGATAGGATTTCTTTTTTCCCGTCGTTTTCTTCGGTCGTCTTGTATTTCAAAAACCGGTAGAGGCCCAGCGCGCCGCCCTCGGCCAACGCCTGAGACAGCTCTTCGGGGTCCAGAGCAGGTCCATCGGCGGCGATGACGATATGTTCGGCGCCGGCCGCCCTCAGCGTAACGGCGGCTTTGCCCGCGGCCTGCCGAAGTCTGTTCAGCGTTAACGAGCTTCGTTTGCCCAAACCAACCAACAGCAACCGCTCCGGCGCGATCCGGCCTTCGGGATACACGATATGGACGGCGCCTGGTTTGGGCTTGAAATCGCCTCGCTTCATCAGCCTCGCCAGCATGCCGCCGAGCGTTTTGTCGACCCGCGCGGCAAGGACGCCTGGTTTTTCATCCTCAAAGAACAGCAGGGCTGCGCCGTCCGTTTTCATTTTTTCCAGCTTGCCTGTTGCAACGTTGATCTTCATAGACACCCACCTACCCTAAGTTCGCCGACTCTTGAAAATGGCCTGACCGGCAACTAACGCACCCTAAAGGGTGCGGCTACATTGTGGAAAATAAAATACGTTCTTGTCTTTGTAGCCGCGGGCTAAGTGCCCAGTGATTATGAGTGCGTAGCGCGAATGCGGGGTATTAGCCTGCGAAAATATTTTATTTACGCCCTCTTAATCTTTTCTCAAAACCACCGGCTCCAGTCCTTCGAACCTCAGCTTGGCCGCTATCTGCTCAGCCCGTTCTTCGGATGCATACGACCCCACCCGCACAAAGTAAAGCCGGGTAATGTTCGTTTCGAAGGCCGTGATAGAGACCACCTCGAATTTCTTCGATAGCCGGTATTTCAGCGTTTTCGCGTTCTCTGCTTCCGTATATGTTGCCGCCTGCACGGTATACCGGGCCGGGCCTTGTACGGCCGCCAGGGTCTCGATCTTCACGACCGCAACGCCTTGGGCAGCGAAGCCCAGCTCTTTGGCCGCGCCGTACGACAAGTCGATTATCCTGCTCTTGATAAACGGCCCGCGGTCGTTTATCGTTACTGTAACACTTTTTAAGTTGTCGAAGTTCGTGACGCGGACCACGGTTCCGAAAGGCAGAGTCCGGTGCGCCGCCGAAAGACCATGCTGGTCGAAGACGTCGCCACCGGCGGTCTTTTTGCCGTGAAGCTCATTGCCGTACCAGCCGGCAACCCCCGTCTCCCGGTAAAACGAGGCCGGCGCCGAGACTGAAGCCGGGGCCGCCGGGACAACGACCGGGACTCCCCGCCCCGCGCATGCCGTCGAAAGAAGTGAGAACGCAACGAGAGCGACGATACCGCAGCGACGCGTTGTGCTCATAGAGGATGGAGAACGGAAATGCATGCCGCCGACCGGTTTATGCGGTCGCCTTCGCCTCGGCGGGCTTCGTTTCCGGTTTCTTGCCGGCCGACTTGTACGCCTTGGCCGAGCGAAGCTTGCGTTGAGCGCGCTTCACCTTTTTAAGCGCCTTGCGCGCCTCGGGTTCGCTTTTTTTGCCTGCGGTCTTCGCGGCTTTTTCCGCCGCCGCCTGTTTTAATTTGCCGATTTTCGCCTGAAGCTCTTCCTGGTTCACCTTGATCACCGTTTACTCCTCCTTAAAAATTGATAAAATGCCCGTTCGTGATTGCTTGTTTTTTATAATAGACAAAACCTCCCGTAAAATCAAGTGATTTCGTGATTCAGGGCAGCCCTTCTAAATAAAAAAAAAGGAGCCACCATGATATGGTGACTCCGGTAAATGGATGACGAACGATCCGTATTAGCAGCCTACTGCGGCCTTCGGTTTTGCCGCGGGCTTCATGCTCTTCATCATGTCTTTTTCCACGGAAACTTCGACTTTGTCGCCGACCTTCACCTTGCTGAGGTCAACCGCCTTATCGGCCTTGAGCGTCATTTCAGCGGTGGTGCCCTCAGGACAAAATACAACCGTGCCTGCCTTTGTATCAACGCCCTTGATGGATCCCTTCTTCATATCGGCTGCAAAAACCATGGACGCCATCGCTACAACCAGAACCGCTGCTGCAAGAACTGCTGTAATCTTCTTCATCTTTTTTCCCTCCGTGTGCTTTTAATTGGCATTTCTCAAATCCGTGGGATTACACATTACCACAGGATGATAAATTTCTCAATTTATTTTTTCAATACGTCTATTTGGAAAGTTGCAGCGGTGGCAGGAAAGCTCCGCTGCGTATTCGAGAATCGAATACCGCCTCTTCGATAATCGGGTAATTTTACCCGGCCTCTGGGCACTCCTCATGACGTTTACTTTTTGCCCAGATCGACTTATCCTGTTGATTTTGCGAGCCATGCAGCCGCCTCTCTCTCCCGCCTTTTCTTTGGCACGGCAGATGCAATTAGACTCTTAGCACGTTGGAAATACTGTTACGGAAGGAGGAAACAGCAATGCATCTCTTCACGCTTTTTATATTATTCGCTATCCTGGTAATCGTTATCTGCGTGCCCGAGTTTATCACGGTCCATGATATTATAAGCCACGCCGGTCTCAAAATCGCCATTCTGCATTAGCGGGGACCATGCAGGAATCGATAGACTCGCGCAATCCCCGGGAACCTCCCTCCCTCCGTTTCTCCATGCCCGCTTCGTTTTTGCGGAACAAACTTTTCCACTATCATTCTCCCCGCGATCTGTGCTATTCTGATGACCAGCCTATCGGAGCGCATGGCTCGGCTGATGCGCCGATTCAAGCAGCGATCAACCCGCGTCAAAGGGAAGACAACGTATGCGGCAACGCATTGACACTACCGGGGAACTCTCGCCGATACATTTAAAAATAACGCCGAAAAAAATATTCTTCATTCTCCTGGCGAATACCCTGATAGCTTTTTTTATTTTTGCAACACGACGCGAGGCCCGCTTAATCCCCAGCGTCATCTATTCCCAGTGCATCGGAATCTGTATCGCAACCTGCACCATTGCGGCGGCCAATCTCTTCAAAAAACAAACATTGAACGTTCAGGTCCTGTTAGTGACCGTGGCAATGTTCCTCGGCGCCGGCATCGGCATAACCGCGGGCCGCGCGGCGACCGGCCTTCTTCCTCAAGGGGCAATCCCGGCCATTCCCCCGGGCGCGAGCAATACCGACCTCGTTACAAATCTGCTCTACGCGCTCCTCTTCGGTTCGGTCATCAGGTACGTGTTTTTTTCACTCCAGAAAATGTCAGATGAAAAGATTAAACGGCTGGAGGCGGAGAAGAATTCTATTGCGACCGAGATCAGGCTTCTGCAGTCTCAGAGAGGCGCCCTGGTGAGTGCGCGCGCTATTTACGCTGTCAGCCGCTCCCTTGCCGGCGCCTTGATAATCCGATTCAAAGACCTTCCCGATCAGCTTGCGGTCAGCCGGGCCTTCTACCCGCCTTTTCAAGCAGATGCAAGTGCGGTCTATCCCTTCCGCTCCGCCGTTCATCCCTTGTTTCTACCGTTCGTCGCAATCTGATTGCAAGGATATTACAATTGTCTATAATGGAAAGTAGCCGCCGTTCAAATCAGCAACGAGGTGATAAGCCATGAACATCCTGGAATTTCATAACGTAAAAAAGGAGTACCGCCTCGGCGAGACCATTGTCAGCGCCCTGCGCGGGATCGATCTGTCCATTGAAGCGGGAGAATTCATCGCCATCCTCGGCGCCTCGGGAAGCGGCAAGACAACGCTCCTTAATCTTGCGGGCGTGATCGATGATCCCACCGAGGGTGAGGTCCTCATCAACGGGAAAAACGTCTCCCGCCTGACCGACAATGAAAAGGCGGACCTCAGGAACGAAACAATCGGGTACGTGTTCCAGACCTTTAATCTTGTCTCTGTCCTGTCCGCGTGGGAGAACGTGATGCTGCCGCTCCAGATACGGGGAGGCAGCGGTTCCGCGATCAAAACCGAAGCCCGGCAACGGCTCGAAGAGGTGGGGCTGGGAGACTTTCTGCATCACCGGCCGGACAAACTGTCGGGGGGCCAGCGCCAGCGCGTGGCAGTTGCGCGGGCCTTGATAACGAGGCCTCTTCTGATTTTTGCGGACGAACCCACGGCGAACCTCGATCATGCGACCGCTGCGTCCATCATCGACCTTATGAAGGAGCTGAACGAAAAAGAAAAGGTCACCTTTGTTTTTTCAACCCATGACCAGCGCCTCATCGATCGCGTCAAGCGGGTCGTGCGCATCGACGACGGCAGGATCGTATAACAAGAAGGAAGGGACACTCCTATGTGGTTTACACTATCGCTCCGAAACATCATAAAAAACCACAGGCGCAGCCTCACGACGGTCCTGGCCGTCGCGCTCGGGTTCGGCGCTATCAACGTGTTTCAGGGTTACGTGCACAGCACGTATCGCGGACTCACCAACGCCGCGATCCACGGTGAAGGCCTGGGTCATCTGACCATTTATAAAAAAGGGTACCTGACACAGGGCAAACTTCATCCGGAGAAATATCAGTTTGGGAAGGATGAAGTGGAAAAGGTCACCGCGCTTCTTCAACAGGACCCCGGCGTGAAACTGGTCACCCCCCGGCTCTCGGTCTCCGGAATTATTTCGAATGGGAAAAATTCCACCATATTCATAGCCCAAGGCCTCGTCCCGGCCGACGATGCGGTCATTCGCGGAGACCTGACGAAGTCCGCGTCTTTCCACGGCGGCTATCTCGTTGACCAAGAGCGCTCCGGCGTCGTCGTGGGCTCGGACCTCGCGGCCATGCTGGACCTGGACCAGGGAAGCGAGGCCGTGGTGCTGAGCAATTCCTATTCCGGCATGGCAAATGCTCTTGACGTCAAGGTGCGCGGAATATACAATACCGGCGCATCCGCGACAAACGATAAAATGCTGCTGATGACCTTCCGCCACGCTCAGGACCTCGTTGATTTTCACGGCGCGGAACGCCTCGTCGTTCTGCTGAAGAACGGAGGCGACGGCGCGACAGAAGCGGCGCGCGCGGCTGAAAAGATGCGTGTGCTGCTGTCCCAGGCCGGCTTCGAAACCGAGATTAAAACGTGGTCAGAGCTTTCCGTTTTCTATAATCAGGTCAAGAACATGTTCGATATGATTTTTTTCTTCATCTTTTCCATCGTTTTGGTCATCGTGGTCATGAGCGTCATCAATACGATGAGCATGGCGGTCATGGAGCGGACCCGGGAAATCGGGACGATGCGAGCGCTGGGCCTCAAACGATATGGAGTTACGTTCCTGTTCACGACCGAGGGGATGCTGCTCGGCCTTCTGGGGAGCCTGCTCGGGGCGCTTATTTTTTTCGCCGTTTATTTCCTGATCATGGCGACCAACCCGATGTATGTGCCCCCGTCCTCCTCAACGGCCGTGCCTCTCCGGGTTGACCTGGTCTGGCCCGCATTGGCGGAGAACATGATTTTCATGCTCGTGCTGTCCATGGCCGCCGCTTTTGTGCCGGCCAGACGGTCTTCACGAATGACGATCGTGGATGCGCTGGGACATGTATAGGCGATCGGCAGTGTCAGCTATTTTATGGAAAAACGAATGCTATTTAACCGCAGAGGTCGCAGAGAAGGGCAGTAGGAATTTAATGTGTTGCAACTCAAGAAGTTCTCTGCGTCCTCCGCGGTGAAAGTTTTGACAGTATAAGGCGGGAGTACGGAGGTTTTTTATGAAACACGTTATCCAGATCATGCTTTGCGTGGCCCTGGTTTTGTCTTGCGCGATAAAGGAAGCGCCCGCGCAAGACATGAGCGTCAAGGACATCCTCGCGCACGCGGACCGG
>JBGPUS010000135.1:0-6274 GCA_041491325.1 Nitrospirota bacterium
ATGCCGATCTCATAACGCAAATATCCGGCTGTGGACTTGGCAAGGGGACCGATGGGCGCGTTGGGAAGCTCATCCGGTCCCGCCCCCACGACCGCCCGGTTGCAGTGAGGGCAGAAAGCCTCCTCATGCAGATACTTCGTGACCACGGTTTGCGGTTTAATTACAATGTCCTCCTGGATATGCTCATGGAACGTGCCCTCAGGCGTCAACTCATTCGATCCGCAGTGAGGACAGACAACTGGTGCGGGCACCGGAACCGTCCGGTCGATCCGCGTCGGGATCGGCCTTGTCCACGCGGGATGCCCTACGGGCGCGCCGCGTTTCTTCGGTTTCGCACTGGTTGATTCCAAACCACTTACCGCTTCATTCTGTTTCCGATTCGGCTTGAACTGTTTCCGATGCAGCGCCTGATACTTGGCGCGCAATTCCGCGTTCTCCCGCTCCAGGACACGCACCCGATTCTCGCTGGCTTTCAAGGCAGCGGAGAAATTATCGATGATCCGCAGATGCTCATGATACACATCGGCAGCCCGCCGATACTGACTCAGAACCCACGACGTGGACAACCCATCCAAATAGGGGCAAGTGTGCTCGTAGAGACAGCTATAATCATACGGCGGCCAGGGGTAGCGGGACATCTTATTTGCTCTCCACGTTGAGTATCTCCCAATTCACCTTTGAGAGTTTCTGGATCAGCGTCCAGAGTTTTTTGTACCGCATGCTCATCTCCGTCGCCATGGGAGCGATGTCCTTCCGGACATAGAGCGTAACGGTCTTTCCCTCCACCTTGGTCGTCAGGTTGTGTCCGGACATGGAAGGGGATTTTGCGACGGTGCCGATCAGGAAGCTATCGAGCATCGCCGCGACATCTTCCCCGAGCCGGGCCTGCTGTTTTCTTAAAAGATCGATTCGTTTCATGGTTTTGGCCTCCTTCTTGCATGAGTATTAATACTCGTATTATTTTGCCATAAAAACGCCCACATGTCAAGAACAATGTGAGCGGGTGATCAAAAAACTTCTAAAAGGGCTAAACTGTTACAGTAGGAGACTCAAACGTCTCGGGGACGTTGATACGCGAAGAGCATTTGCCTGTCTATCGCGTATGATCGAAATATTAAAATACACTGTTTCGCATTTTTCCCCGGCTTAGCTCCCGCCTTTTTGCCCTTGTATGATTCAACCGGTATTCATTGCTCTTGTCACAATATTGACAGTACAGACTCGTAGGTGTAGCACGCAAACAAGATTAACGAATACTGCAATACCCCCTCTGAAAGCTCTTTTCTGATTTCCCCATCCTTACCGCTGCAGTTGAACGTCCACGCGCTTATCAATGGAGTAGATGGGATAGATCTTGAAATCCTTGACCCATGGCTGGATAACGAAATAATCGGCCTTATGCCACATGAATACCCACGGCGCGTTCTTTATGACTCTGTCCTCCGCCTGACGGTAGAGGCGGTACCGCTGTTTTTCGTCCATGGTCCCTTGTGCGGTTTCGATCAGGCGGTCGAGCTCCGGGTCGATACAGCGGGTGCGGTTGCCGCCGGAACCGACACTGGACGAGTGGAACAGCGGGAAGAGAAAGTTCTCGGGGTCGGGATAATCCGCCCACCACGAGAGCCAGAAGGCGTCGGGTTCACCTTCGTTCACTGCTTGCTTTAACGCGCTCCAGTCCAACTGGACAATCTCCACCTTCAAGCCCAGTTCCGCAAGCTGACTCTGGATGACCTCGATGACGTCAAGGACTTCGGGGTCCGTGGCAATGTAAATTGTGATCGTGTGCCCCTCCGCGCCGGCTTCTCGTATCAGTTCCTTTGCTTTTTTGGGGTCGTACGCGTAGCCCTGCAGCAAGTGGGACCAGTTTTTGCTCTTCCACAACCCCGGCGGAATCGGCCCGTTCGCCAGCACGCCGCGTTTTTCAAAGACCGTGTTCAGAATGTGCTGGCGGTCGATGCCGAGGTTCATGGCCTTGCGGACCCTCACGTCGTTGAACGGCGGCCGCGTGCAGTTGAGGCCGAGATAGTAGGTATTCAGCCCGGGCCTCCCGTATACCAGGTCGCGCCATGCGGGGTCGCTGGTGTAGCGCTTATATTCGGACGCGGGGATGAGCAGCACGTCGAGGTGCCCTGTTTCGAATTCCATGACCGCGGTAAGATCCTCTGGGATAATACGATAGAAGATCCCGTTCAGCTTCGGCCTGCCGTCGAAGTAGTCTTCTCTTGCCGTAAGGATAAGCTGTCTGCCGTGTTTCCATTCTTTCAGGACATAGGGGCCGCTGCCGATCGGCTGGGAGCTGAAATCCTGGCCCAAACGCGCTACTTCTTCGCGCGGAACGATGTATGCCGTTGTCATGGCGAGAAGCGAGAGAAACGGGCCGAACGGTTTTTGGATTTTTATCGTCAGGGTGTGGTCGTTGACGATCTGGATGCCGGACACGCTTTCGGTTTTTCCCGCCATGAAATCGCGCGCCCCTTCTATTCTGTCCAGGACCCAGGTCAGCGGCGCTTTCGTTCCTGGCGAGAGGACCCGTTCGAACGAATACTTGACGTCCTGCGCGGAGACCTTCCTGCCGTTGCTGAACCGGATATCTCTCCGGAGACGGAACAGGTAGGTCAGTTGGTCATCAGAGAGTTTCCAGGAGCGCGCGATATCGGGGGCTATGTCGAGGTTTTCATTGAACCGGACCAGGCCGTTGAATAATTTCGTGGCGATGGCGCCGCCCTGGACATCCGTGATCAGGGCGGGATCGAGCGTGGTGGGGTTGTTGTTCAACCGAAGATACAGGTAGCCGGAGAGCCGTCCGTCCAAAGACCTGCGGCAGCCGACAAACGACAAAACCAGCAGGGCGATAAGACAGAGAAGAAGCGGGCCACGCATCCCCCTGGGGGTAAAGGACTTATTTTTTCGAAGCATTGATGAATGCCTTGAAGAGTTTTTTGGTATACCTGTCATGGGGTGTTTTTTCCGGGTGCCATTGCACTGCTATTAAAAAGGGAGACGAGCCCGACTCGACGGCCTCTACGACTCTATCACGGCTCATGGCCGCGATCCGGAGCGTCCGGCCGAGGCCCTTCACACTCTGGTGATGGGAACTTCGCACGCGGAAGCTCGATGCTCCCACGATACGGGAGAGCAGCGTGCCTTCAAGAATTTCGACGGTATGGAAAACCTTTTCTCCGGGCCGGGACGCGCCGTGTTTTATCGGTTTGGGGACTTGCAGCCCGATGTCCTGATTCAGGCTGCCGCCGAATGCCACGTTCACGAGTTGTTCACCGCCGCATATGGCCAGCACCGGTTTTTTCGCCTTGTATGCGGCTTTGAAAAGGGCGAGTTCGAACTTTGTGCGCTCGTCCGGGGAGATGACCATGCGTGCGTTGGGGAGCGGCTTTTCTTTGTAAAACCGCGGATGGATGTCGTCACCGCCGCTGAACACGAAGCCGTCAAGCTGTTTTGCCAGATCAGAGACAGACGCATTCATGCCGAGAAGGGGAACAGGAATTCCTCCGGCTTGGCACACTGCTTTCCCGTAGTCCTGATCGAGGATATTCAGCTTCCTGGCGGGCTGGACCTCCAGGTTCATGGTTATGCCGATCAACGGTTTCATGCATTAGTTATAACACATTTCAAGGGGAATGTCAGGGGCGATGAGGAAGGTAAGAAGGTTGGAAGTCAAGAACAATGTTTCACGTGCCTTCATCTTTTCCGGCCATCCTCTGCGTCCTGCGGTGAAAAATTATTTTGGCGCATTACCCCATCAGCAGTTCCATTATCGCTTTCTGCACATGCAATCTATTTTCAGCTTCGTCGAAGACCACGGACTGCGGTCCATCGATCACGTCGGCGGCGATCTCTTCGCCTCGATGCGCCGGAAGGCAGTGCATGACGAGCGCGCTTTTTTTCGCTGCTTTCATGAGTTGCGCGTCCACCTGGAACCCGTGAAAGGCTTTCGTTCGTTCCGCGTGTTCCGCTTCCTGACCCATGCTCGCCCACACATCGGTATAGACGACATCGGCGTCCTTGACCGCCTGATAAGGGTCGGCGCCGGTTTCCACGCGCGAGCCCGTGCCTTCGGCCTCCAGCCGAGCGCTGTGAATGATGGCCGCGCTCATTTCGTAGCCGACCGGAGAGGCAATCGAAAAATGCATGCCGGTCTTCACGCAGGCCTGGACGAGTGAATTTGCCACGTTATTGCCGTCGCCCACGAACGCGAGCTTAAGCCCCTTCAAGGTCTTCTTTCTCTCCTGAAGCGTGAACAGGTCGGCAAGGGCTTGACAAGGATGGTGGAGGTCCGTCAGGCCGTTGATGACCGGGACCGCGGC
Organism: Nitrospirota bacterium; assembly: GCA_041491325.1. Taxonomy (GTDB): domain Bacteria; phylum Nitrospirota; class UBA9217; order UBA9217; family UBA9217; genus JBAZLV01. The sequence continues at coordinate 4,323 of JBGPUS010000135.1, forward strand.
AAAGCGGGCCAATTCCTCGACGGTTTCCTGGGCAAAGGTGCGGATCATAATGCCGTCTATGAATCGGGAAAGAGTCCGCGCCGTATCCGCGATGGTTTCTCCGCGGCCCATCTGAATGTCGTGCGGCGACAGGAACAGCGCCTGGCCGCCGAGCTGATACATGCCCACCTCGAAGGAAACCCGCGTTCTCGTGGACGACTTCTCGAAAATCATGCCGAGGGATTTACCCTTCAAGGGCTGGTGGTTTTTACCCTGCTTCAGCAGTTTTTTGAGGGCTGCCGAGCGCTTGAAGATTTTTACAATATCCTGAGGCGTAAGGTCGGATATGGCAAGCAAGTCTTTCAAACTGTTCTCCCTATTCGCATGATTTCTAAAAACGGCATTTGCGCACACTTTCAGGATTTATCCCTTTATCATATGGTAATCCGGTTCTTCAGTGTCCCACTGCTCTTTTTAGGATGGTTCTCCCGCGCAGTCTTTTCGAGGTCAGCGTTTTTGAAAAATAGCGTCGAGCGCGTCGATGAGGAGGTCTATTTCTTCCTCGTTGATGATGAGCGGCGGCATGAACCGCAGCACCGTACCGACCGTGCAGTTGATTAAAAATCCGGATTTGAGACAGGCCGTGACGATGTCTTTCCCTTCGATGTCGAGTTCCATGCCGACCAGCAGGCCTTTGCCCCGGACGTCTTTTATGAAACCGTACTTGCTCTTGAGGTCGCCGAGTCTCCGGAGAAAATGCAGCCCGAGCTGTTCAACGGCCTGGATGATGATGTTGTCTTCGAGCAACGTATCGAGGGACGCAAGGGCGGCCGCGCAGGCCAGTGGGTTCCCGCCGAACGTGGAGCCGTGAGAGCCCGGCGTGAACGCCTGGGCGGCTTTGTCCGTTGCAAGGAGCGCTCCGATCGGCATCCCGGCGGCCAGGCCCTTGGCGAGGGCGATTGCATCCGGCGTAATGCCGTCGTGCTCATACCCGTACAGCTTGCCGGTCCGTCCCATGCCGGTCTGGATTTCGTCGAGCAAAAGCAGAATGTTGCGCCGGTCACACAGCTCGCGGAGCGCTTTCAGGTAGCCTGGCGCCGGCACGACCACCCCGCCTTCGCCTTGCAAGGGCTCCACAAGCACGGCGCAGGTGCGTTCGTTGACGGCTTTGTCGACGGCCTCGATGTCGTTGTAGGGAACATAGTGGAACCCCGGTAACAAAGGCTCGAACCCCGAGTGTATCTTTCCCTGGGCCGTGGCCGAGAGCGCGCCCATGGTCCGGCCGTGAAATGAACCGTGCATCGTGATGATTTCGTGCCGGTCTAGTTTCAGAATTTCCCGGCTGTACCGCCGCGCCAGTTTGATCGCGGCCTCGATCGCCTCGGCGCCGGAATTACAGAAGAACGCTTTATCGGCAAACGAATTTTTTACGAGCGCCTTTGCGAGATTGACCTGGGGTTCGTTGTGGAAATGGTTCGACACGTGCATGAGCCGCTGCGCCTGTTTCTGGAGCGCTACGACAACCCGCGGGTGGCAGTGGCCCAGGTTGTTGACGGCCACGCCCGATACGAAATCGAGGTATTCCCGTCCGTCGGAATCGTAGACCTTCGTGCCCCGGCCCTTAATCAGCACGAGCGGCTGTCGGCTGTACGTGTTCATCAGGTATTTTTGAGAATCCGCGATGATTTCATTCGTGATCATGGTTGTGAAAATAACATAAATAACCTGAAAAATCAAACGGAAATTGACAATGTCGGCTACCCCAAGGCCGCGGGTGAGCCTGACCGCCGCAAAAGAGGCATCAGGCATTCGTTTTGTCATCTCTCCTTTCGGCAATGGGGGCCGAATGCGGGAATCCTGAACTTTTTCCTTGCTTTCTTTCGCCCAGTATGCTATAAAAAAACATCACTCTAGTGAAAACCTTCTGAGAGTGGGCATATTTTGCCCACTCTTTTTATTTGGGAGATCGAATG
>JBGPUS010000136.1:0-6225 GCA_041491325.1 Nitrospirota bacterium
ATATGGTTTCTAAAGCAATGAAAACCGGATTCCCGCTCAGAAGCCTGCGGGAATGACAAAATAGGGACTATAGTTACAACCTCTCCCCGAATATTGCTGATCCCACACGCACCATGGTCGCGCCTTCCTCCACAGCCACTTCAAAATCACCGCTCATGCCCATGGAAAGCTCCTGCATGAACACCTTCGGAATGCTCTCCCGCTCAATACTCGCCGCCAATTCCCGCAGCGTGCGAAAATAGTGCCGGACTTCTTCCGGATCATCCAGAAAAGGCGGGATGGTCATTAAACCCTTGATCGAAATATTGTTCAATGTCGCCGCTTCCTTAACGAGGTCACGCACACCTTCTATAGTCGCGCCGGCTTTCGCCTCCTCGCCAGCAATGCTCACCTCTATAAGCACGTCTTGAATCTTTCCGATCCTCGCGGCCTGCTTGTCTATCTCGTGCGCAAGTTCGATGCTGTCCACTGAATGAATCATGTCGAACAGCTTGACCGCATACTTTGCCTTGTTCGACTGCAGACGCCCGATCAAATGCCAGCGTGCAATCGTGCCGAGCTGCTCGATCTTATCCCTGGCTTCCTGAACGCGATTCTCGCCGAGAACCAATGCGCCCGCGTTAACAGCCTCGCGGATTCTCTCGAGGTCGACGGTCTTCGTAACAACAATGAGCCGGATGGCTCCAGGATCGCGGCCAACCCGTTTTGCGGCAGCAGTGATCCTATCAATTATCGTCTTGAAATTATCCGCTATTGACATAGTGAAAAAGACCCGCTCTCGCGGTGGCGCAAAGGACGCAGAGTGCGTCTGCATCAATGCATTGCGTCATTAATTTCTTTGCATTTACAATTCCACTGAAAGCACCCCACCTAACCTCCCCTTAGCAAGGGGAGGGACTCATTGTCGGCCCCTCCTTGCCAAGGAGGGGTTGGGGAGGTGGTTCGAACCTAATGCTCTTGAAGGACCACTATAAACTCTTGCTCACGGCTTCAACAGTATTGCCGACAGCATCCTGCCGGTCCGGCCTTCCGCGCGGAAGGAGTAAAATAAATCTTGCCTGCACGACGTGCAAAAACCGAGGGAATGGATGTTCCCCTGGGCCAGGCCGACCCCCGCAAGCTCCAAGGCGTTGAGCTTCACCAGGTCCAGACTCCACCGCCCGGTCCCGCGAGGCTTGGCAACGTCTTGCCAGAACGAAAAAGCCTCCCTCACCGGCCCCATGACCGGTTCATCCACTTCATAACATTCAGGCCCGATGGCCGGGCCGATGGCCGCGATCATCCTCGCAGGGTCTGAGCCGAACTCTTCATGCATCTTACGAACGGTTTTTTGCACGATCTTCTTAACCGTGCTCCGCCAGCCCGCGTGAACAGCGGCAATTGCGTGTGACCCTGGATCGAACAGGAGAACGGGAACGCAGTCCGCCGTTTCAACGCCGATTGCAATATCCGGAACACGAGTGATTATTGCGTCGGCCTGGGCGCTCTTGCTGTTTTGATAATTCCGGCTGTCCACGGTCACAATCGCGTCGCCGTGTACCTGGTTTACGGTCACAACACGATCGGGACTGACGCCGAATGTTTCTGCTAAGGCATTCCAGTCATCCGGGAGTTTAAGACCATTCTTTCGCTCACCGAGACCGTTCTGTCTCGTCGTAAAAGCATGAATAATCCCGCTCAGTGTATCCAACGCGGGAATGGTGAGATAATGACTTTCAGTCATAGATAAACCACAATTCCCAAACTACAAATCCCAAATAAGCGCCAATAACCAAGCATCAAACTCCAAACGTCTGGATATTGTAATTTAGTGATTGAATATTATTTGGACCTTGTAATTTGGTTATTGCCCCTTGCCCTCCCCACACACTCCGCAAGTCTTGCATGACCCGACCTTGCAGGGCGGCGTATATTTTCCTTCGAGCGCGCGCTCGTATTCGGTCTTAAGATATTCTTTTCTCACACCGATGTCAATGAAATCCCACGGCAGGACCTCTTCGAAAGCGCGCCGGCGATAAACATAAAAATCCATATTCATGCCGATTCCTTTTGCGGCCCTCTTCCAGTCTCCGCTTTGTGCATGAGCAGCCTGAATGAGCTTCCCGATTCTCCGGTCTCCGCGTGAGAGCAGCGTCTGAATGTACTCCCACTTCGGAAGGTCATGGATGACGTTCATGTTCCCGATCTTCCTCACCGCTTTATCGAGAGAGCGCAGTTTTTTGTTCAGACTCGAAACCTCTTCCATCGGCTGCCACTGGAACGGAGTGAATGGCTTGGGCACGAATGAGTTTACGCTTAAAGTGATCCTGCCGATTCTGCCCGCCGCCCGCGCGTGCTTGAGCTGCACCTCGCGGACTTTTTCGCCCAACGCAATGATCGCGTCCACGTCTTCCTGCGTCTCCGTCGGCAGGCCCACGATGAAGTAGAGCTTAAGGTTCGGAATGCCCGAGCCGAAGACCAGGTCCGCCGCGCGAAGAATATCGTTCTCGGTAACGCCTTTGTTGATCACCTTCCGAAGCCGCTCGGAACCCGCCTCCGGCGCGAGTGAAATGGTCTTGTGCCCGCTTTGCGCAAGACGTTTGATAAGCGGCTCGCTGACCGAATCGGCCCGGAGCGACGAGACCGACACGCCGCCCTCTATCGCCGCGCACAGTTCTCCGATGCCGGGGTAATCCGACAAAGCCGCTCCCACAAGCCCGATCTTGCCGCAAAGGTCGTCGGCCTTCGTTGCCTGCTCTTTTGCGGCATCGATACTGAGGTTTCGTGGCGGAAGATAAAGGTATCCCGCCATGCAGAACCTGCAGTGCCTGCCGCAGCCGCGCGTGAGTTCGGAGAGATACATGTCGCTGAACTCAGTGTTCGGCGTGAGAATCACCGTCGCTGCCGGCGCCCGGTCAAAATCAGTGACCGTTCGCTTACCGATCAGGTCCGGGACGGAAGGTTCTAACTTCTTTCGCTCCTTGATCGTGCCGTCTTCATTATGGAGAACATCATAAAACTCCGGCACGTATACCCCCGGAATTCCGCCCGCTGCTTTGAGCATTTCCAGGCGGCCTTTGCCTCTGCTCTCTTTATAGACCTCGATAAATTCTCCTACGACCTCTTCTCCTTCCCCGATGACAACGGCGTCGAAGAAATCCGCGAGCGGCTCCGGATTGAAGAAGGAGCAGGTCCCGCCGAAGATCACCAGCGGATCATCAGGCATTCGCTCTTTCTTGTTCAGAGGGATGCCGGAGAGGCGAAGCATTTCGAGGATGTTCAGGTAGTCCTGCTCAAAGGAAACCGAGAAGGCCAGGATATCGAACTCCTTCAACGGCCGTTTGCTTTCGAGCGCAAACAAACGGGTATTGGTTTTGCCGTATTCTTCGATATCCTCTTCGTCCGGAAGAAAAACCCGCTCGCAGGAAGTGTCTGAACGACGATTCAGTATGGAGTAGATCTGGTGCAGACCGAGGTTCGACATGCCTATATGATAGGTATTCGGGTAAGCCAACGCGACCGTTACCTCGGCGTCGTGCGCTTTAAAAACAGTTCCCCGTTCCGCCGCGAGTAATATGTCTATCTTTTCTTGAAGTTTTCGTGACATGGAGGATTATACTATTTTTTGCTCTCCGCGTGCAAATATGATTCAACAAGGGCCGGAACCAGGAATCTTCGACGGGATTACAAGATGATAAATCTGCTTATAAACTTTGATGCATTCGTAAAAAGTCTTTTTAGCCACCGAGGTCACAGAGGACTCAGAGAAAATCTTTAGTTTTTTTTAAAGGCTTACCTCTGTGCGCTCTGTGTGCTCTGTGGCAAATCCTTGCTTCTTACGGTTTCATCAACTTTCGAAGCCTGTCAATCCTGTTATCCCGTCAAACTATTTGAACTTTATAATCTGTTTCTTAACTGCCTCAAGGTGCTTTGCTCTGCCTAAACTCCAGGCATCCCTGAAAATACCCCGGTCGGGCGATTGACATTTCATTTCAAATATGAATAATCTTCTCAAGAGATAGTTGCGGCAGCCGAGTGGCCTTAAGAATTTTAAGGCTTCGCAAAGGTTGGTACGGAATTTTTATACTAAAGTAGTAGACGTAAGGCCTGATGTGCCGGGACAACATCCTAACCAGGAAATTCGAAGCGGAAAGAGCGGGAATCCCTGATAGTCAGTTCACTCGGACTCGCCTACTATTATTGATATAAGTCGTTTGCGACAAACAAAAAAGCCTCTTTTGTCGCGCTCAAGAGGCCGCTTTCGGGAATCATGCTATGGGCGAAAAAATACTAATTGTGGAAGACAATGATAAAAACCGCCGTTTAATAGCGGATGTCCTGAAGTATTACGGTTATGACGTCAGAGAGGCGGTAAACGGGGAAGAAGGCATTAACCTGGCGCGGGAACTCGAGCCCGACCTGATATTCATGGACATGCAAATGCCGGTCATGGACGGTTTTACCGCCATAAAGATCCTGAAAAACGATCCGGGAACAAAGAACATAAAGATCATCGCAATAACCTCTTTTGCCATGGTAGGGGACAAGGAAAGAATCCTGAGCGCGGGCGCGGACGAATATATTTCAAAACCCGTGAACCCCATGGAACTGCCGAAGCTGGTCGAGAAACTGCTGGGTAAAAAGTGACCGGGGGTTGACGTGAAGGAGTGGATCTTACAGAGAAGATGGCGGATCATCGTTTCCGGAATATTTATAACCGCGCTGCCGCTGCTCGGCCTTGCCTTAATCATGCATTTTCAGATTACCTCCGCCCTTGAAGAGAGAATCATAAAAGAAACCCTATGGTTTGCGAAGACTTCATCCCGTCACCTTGAAGAAAGCTTAGGTCATGAAATAAGTCTGGGAAGGTTATTCGTCACAAGACCATCCCTTTTGACCGCAATACAGCGCGGCGATAAGAGCGAGATGGCCAGGCATCTCAGGACCCTTCTGGATAGTACCAGCAGCCTCGACCGGGCGTTTATCACGACCCCCCAAGGCCTTCAGCTCGCCAATTACCCGACAACGACTAATACCATCGGCAAGGATTTTTCCGCAAGAGACTGGCACAAGGGGGTTTCGAGGACCTGGGAGCCGTACGTGTCTGAATTTTATATCAGAGCGGCCAAGCCCCAGCGCTATCTTTTTGCCATAGCCGTGCCTTTTAAACTGGAGGGACGCGTCATCGGCATCCTCGTCATGCAGCCGAAGGAAGTTTATATAGGGAATATCGCGGGCGCGATGGATATAGGTATAGGGCAAATCTACGTGGTGGATAAACAAGGGCATCTTATCTATCACCCGCGCTACACGCTGGACAGGATCGTGGATTTTTCAAGTCTCCCGATCGTCCAAAAAGTATTAAAAGGGCATGACGGAGTTGAAAGAACTTTGAACTCACTCGGAAACGAACCCGCAATCTCGGCATATCACCCAGTCACCCCATGGGGCTGGGGCGTGGTTGTGGAAAAACCCGTGGCGATCATCCTTGCTCCGGTGAGAAAAATAACGCTTTGGCTCGCCGCGCTTACCGGGTCCATGCTCTTTTTGGGAGGTTTTTTCGCGTACCGCTGGGCTGAAGTACTTTTTGAATCGCAGAAGCTGACCCGGGATTTAAAACACTATGCCGATAGGCTGGAGACCGCGAACAAGGAACTGGAGAGCTTCAGCTATTCCATTTCCCACGACCTCAGGTCGCCGCTGCGGGCGATCGACGGATTCTCGCGCATCCTGCTTAAGGAGTACGGCGGCAACGTGGACAGCGAGGGAAAACGGCTGCTGGATATAGTCAGGACCAATGCGCAGCGCATGGGGCAACTTATCGACGACCTCCTTGCCTTTTCACGCGTGGGCCGCGCGGAGATGAAGCTGTCCGAGATCAACATGGAGGAGCTTGCGAACAAGGTCTCCGAAGAGCTCAAAGCGGGCACGACCGACAGAATGCCGCAATGCGAAGTCGGGAGCCTTCCGCCGGCCTACGGCGACCGGGCCATGATTCGGCAGGTCTTTTCCAATCTTCTTGCGAATGCGATCAAGTTCACCCGGCCAAGGGAGGAAGCCCGTATTGAGGTGGGCGGACGCGAGGACGGAGCGGAGAACGTGTACTATGTCAAAGACAACGGCGTGGGGTTCGACGCGCAGTATGGCCACAAGCTTTTCGGCGTTTTCCAGCGGCTGCACGACATGGATGAGTTCGAGGGCACGGGCATCGGCCTGTCCATCGTCAAAAGGATCGTTGAAAAACAC
>JBGPUS010000137.1:0-6201 GCA_041491325.1 Nitrospirota bacterium
AAAGAGTTTGACAAGATTGTTCTTCACTTCTTCAGGGGCATCCACCAGCGGGGTCAGGATTTCTGCCCAGAGGTGCCAATTTCCATCTTCCGAATTTTTCACAATGTGCGTTTCTCTGAAGACGTGATGATCAATCGTTCCACTAGAAGGAACTTCCAAAGCCCCTTCCCAGGTTCCCCTCTTGATGTAGTACCGAACCGACAATCCGCCTCGATCCGGGCCTTGAACCGTCATAGGTTTCTGCCAGTCGCCGGTTTTGTTCAGTCTGTAAATTACAAATTCCCGCATGGTGCGACGGAATACAAGCATGGAAGGCTGATCCTTATCATATTCGAAATCCGCATCGGAGAATTTTGTCCTGAGAATCTTCACTGCCTCCCGCCGTACACCTTGAAAGGGCTCCGCCGAGAAGGCCGTTAGGGAATCGATAGCATCAGTTCGCGCAATCTTCGACGTTATGTTGTTCCAGCAGTTTCCCTGTTGCTGATCATTAATGTAAACCCAAAACCGCGTTCCGCTGTGAATAGTGCCATAGGCATACCAATGCCATCCTCCAGGCAATAACCGGCTCTCATCAGGCCAGGTTTTTCCATAATAGTTCTTCTCGTTCATCCCTGTCATATACTTGCCGTCGTGATGCTCAGCCATGCGAAAACCTTCGCCAAGAGCTGCTGTGCACAGTTCATTTGCCGTTTCGACGCTGGTCAGCTGATCACCCCGAACCGGTTGTGTTATCCCGATCTGGCCGCCTGTCCATCCATTATAGTACTCCACCGGCATCGCATGATCCTTGCCGGCAACGGCATAGTTGGGACGCGGCAAGTTCGCTGCTTTGAGGCATAGGATTGGTAATGTTGTGGAACAACTTGTATCTCCTTGATACGGGTCACAGGCCTGTCCATCAGAAGAACCATCAACGCGTGGTTTTCCAGAACAGCCGACGCTATCAACGCCTAATTCATCAATATGAGATACGAGACCCCATGTCAGCCCCTTTTTTTTTGCGACAAGAGGAGTAGGTCCTGATTCCTTTCCTGTTAAACTCCTCACTAGACACTTATTATTGAGGCACGCTATTTGTGCGTCCTCGCTTATATCTTTGTCGGCAAGCAATCTACAATGCCAGTGTTCTTTCTCCGACCAACTGGTGTATTCTTTCAAATATTTTTTATTGACCCCGACAAAGTTCTTGCAAGGATCTTTACTGATGGCACAGTCCTCATTTGATTGGCACACTTGCCACTTTGAGAAATCGGCCGGATCTTCAGCGTACACAATCCCCTGAGTTAGAAAAAAGGAACCACCGATAAAAAGTGTAACCATCAAGTTTCTCAAATTCATGTTTTATTCCTCTGAATTTTTATCGAGCTTGCACATGCGCAACACTGAGTTGAGCCGCCTTAGGCGGCTCGAACGATTCGTTAGTGGTCATTCCCTGTGTCTCCATCCGTTTATACGGATTTTTGTAGACTTTAACGAAAAACGATACTCATGTCAAGAAAGATAAAAAAGCGAATTAACATAACCCATTAAAATTCTTACTGTTGCATGACTGGATAATATTCCAATTGAGTGCATAACTGATACACTCATAAAAAACCAAAAGGTGTCACCCCGAACCCTAACATCTCACAAAAAGACCTCGCTGTCATTTCGAGCATTGCGAGAAATCTTGCCTTTGACGCTCGGGATAAACCCCGCGACCGAGGAATCGTGTTCGGGGCAGGCTGCGAGAGGGGTCTTTCAATCTCTTGGAAAACCAAGATTTCTCACTTCGTTCGAAATGACAAGTATTGAAAAATCAGCATTCATCGGCATCCGCATGCTCGGAAATTTCCTATTGCTATTCAAGACTGTTGTTAATATAATCTGACATGCCTCCGAAGCAAAAAGGGACTCTAACCGGTCTTGATCTCGTTGAAAAACTCTGGCCCAAGGACCTGAAGGGCGCGCGCATAGGGCTCGTGGCGCACCCCGCATCAGTTGATCGCGGACTTCGCCACGCGACGACGCTCCTGAATAAATCGAAAAAAAATCGGATCACTGCGCTCTTCGGCCCCCAGCACGGCATTCTCGGCCAGACCCAGGACAACATGATCGAGTGGGATGGCTTCCGCGATCCCGCCACCAACATTCCGGTTTACAGCCTTTACGGCAAAACGCGAAAACCCACGCATGAAATGCTTTCGAACATAGACGCGCTCGTGATCGATTTGCAGGACGTGGGAGCGCGGTATTACACTTTTATCTGGACGCTGGAACTCTGCATGCAGGCGTGTCAAGAATTGGGAAAAACCGTCATCGTGCTCGACCGCCCGAATCCCATTAACGGCACGGCAACCGAAGGACCAGTGCTGGAGCCCGAGTTCGCGTCCTTCGTGGGGCTCCGTCCTTTGCCAGTGCGCCATGGCATGACCATCGGCGAGCTCGGCGCGTACCTCCAGAATGCGTTTCATCCCGGTCTGGACTATCGCGTTATTCCCATGCAGGGATGGAAACGGAAGACGTGGTTCGACCAAACAGGCCTGCCGTGGGTCCTGCCGTCTCCCAACATGCCGACCCTCGATACCGCGCTCGTTTATCCCGGTATGTGCCTGCTCGAAGCAACGAACATCTCCGAAGGTCGAGGCACAACGAGGCCATTCGAAATCTTCGGCGCGCCGTTCATCCACGCCGAGACACTGGTGAGCGTATTGAAGGAATTCAAGCTGCCCGGTGTGGTATTCCGGCCGCTTTCCTTCCAGCCGACGTTTCAGAAGCACGCGAATACCCTCTGCAACGGCGCGCAGATCCACGTGACCGACCGCGAGAAGTTCAGGCCTTTCAAAACTGGCGTGGCGATCCTGAAAGCGATCCACAACACATATCCACGCGAATTCAAGTGGAAAGAGCCCCCCTATGAGTATGAGGAAGTTCTGCTGCCGATCGACATCCTTGCGGGGACCGACCGCTTGAGGAAGGACATCGAGTCCTGGGCGGACCTGGGCAGCATGGAAACGTGGTGGAAAGAAGAAGCGAAGGCGTTTGAAAAAATCAGGAAAACACATCTACTTTACAGATAGGTTTCGCAATGCGCGTGAAATTAACATAGCGTTTGAGGTCCTTCACGAGCATTAGGTTCGAACCACCTCCCCAACCCCTCCTTGGCAAGGAGGAGTTGCATGAGTCCCTCCCCTTGCTAAGGGGAGAATAGGTGGGGAGATTTTAGTGGAATCGCAGCTGCAAAAAAAAATGTCTAAATTCCAGATCAATATTTTTATCCCCGCCGCCGGCCTCGGCGAGCGGCTCAGGCCGATCACGAACCACCTGCCCAAACCGCTCCTCCCGGTTTTGGGCAAGCCGATCATCGAAGGCCTCCTCGAAAAACTGACGGCAGTCTGTTCCGGGAACATCGGGATCAACCTTCACTACAAACCCGAGTTGATCCGCCAATGGGTCGAAAAATCCCCCTTTGGTGAACGGACAACATTCTTTCCCGAAAATCCCATTCTCGGCACCGGCGGCGCGCTCAAAAACGCGGAATCCCTGTTGTCTCGTGGACCGTTCATCGTGCATAACTCGGACATTCTTCTCGATATCGATTTCTCGCGCCTGATCGAAGAGCACCTTTCCTCGGGAAACGTAGCAACGCTTGTCTGTCACCGCATTTCGGAACTAAGCAACGTGGTCATCGACAAGAGCGGCCAGGTGCTCGACGTGGAAAACCCGGGCGCGTCGAAACCGGACCCGCTGACCAAGGCCGACAAGGTCGCCTATACCGGCGTTGCCGTGTATTCTCCGGAGATACTCAAGTTCCTGCCTTCCGGAGTGTCCCACGCCACGGTTGCCTGGATCGCTGCATCCAAGGCAGGCCATAAAGTCCGCGCCATGGACTTCACCGGCTGCTCGTGGAACGATATCGGCAATCCCGTAACCTATTCGCGCGCGGTTCTTGATGCCTTGCGAGAGGACGGCGAAACCGTGTATGTTTCTCGTGATGCGCGCTGCGGGGATATCAAGATCGACGGATACGTTGCCATCGAGTACGGAGCGGAGGTCCGGGACGGGTCGAGTGTCACGAACTGCATCGTGATGCCCGGGGCCCGCGTTTTCGGCAGGCATGAAAACAGCATTCTCGGCCCGGACTACGTTGTCTCCCTTTCGGAATCGGACATGCAGCCATCGCTCCATGCGGCTGAGAAGAAGCGCGTCTCGTTGAGCGATCCGCTCTTTGCCGACTACTTCAGCGCGCTGAGCCCCGCGTCCCGGGAACCGTCGGCTTGGTCGGACGCAATTCTGATCGGCCTCGGTGGTTCGGACCGTCGTTACTTTCGGGTGCGGAATGACGGCGCTACCGCCGTGCTCATGGAATGCCGGGCCGACGATCCGGACTATGAGCGGCACATTGTGTATACCCGGTTTTTCTCGTCCCACACCATGCCCGTGCCGAAGCTCCTGGCAACTGACGACGAAGGCAGGCGGGCTTTGTTTGACGACCTTGGAGACACAAGCCTCTACTCGTACATGAAGCTTCCGCACGGCAATGGGCACATTAAAGAAGTCTATTGCCGCGTGATGGACATTCTGGTCAAGCTTCATACTCGCTTGACCGGGCACGTCCGCGAATGTCCGATGCTTCAGGAACGGGTGTTCGGTTATGAACACTTCCGATGGGAGACAGACTACTTTCTGGAGCGTTTTGTGACCGGATTGACAAAAGTGTCTCCGCGAAACAGCCGCGCGTTGGAGGAAGAGTTGGATTGCCTCGCGCGACAGGCGGACGCGTTCCCGAAAAGCATAATACACCGAGATTTCCAGTGCCAAAATATCATGGTCCCGGCGAGCGGCGCTCCGCGCATCATCGACTATCAGGGCGCGCGCATGGCCCCTGCCGCGTACGACGTCGCGTCGATCCTTTGGGACCCGTATCACCGGCTTGATGACGGCGTGCGTGAAAATTTGATCGCGTATTATGTGGCCGAGATGAAGAAGGTCGCGGAAAATTTTGACGAACCTGCGTTCCTCAAGAGTCTCATCCCCTGCCGCCTCCAGCGCCATATGCAGGCCCTCGGCGCGTACGGGTTCTTGTCCGTGGTCAAAGGCAAAAAATATTTTCTTAAGCATGTACCCGAGGCGCTGCAGCTGTTGAAGGAGGATGTTGCCGAGGTAAAAAAGCAATATCCTGAATTGCACGAACTCGTGAACCGGTTGACGTGATTGGTACTTTTTTACCGCAGGGGACGCAGAGGAAATCCTACAACTTATAAGCCGTTGGCCATTCTCTTAATTCCATTTTTCAAATGTACTACGTTAAAATTGATTAAAAGTCCGAGCTTTTTCCCGCTCAATTTTAAATACGAAAGAATCTGTGCTTCGTGAATCGGCAACATTTTTTCAACTGCCTTCAATTCAACTATTACACGATCTTCAACCATAAGATCAATTCTATATCCTGTATCAATCTCAACGCCATCATAGAGCACCGGCAACGAGACCTGAGAGAGCACTTTTACGTTCGATTTCCGCAGCTCATGCAATAAACAAGCTTCATACGAACTCTCCAACAAGCCCGGCCCAAGCGCTGAATGGACTTTCATGGCTGCATCTATAATCATTCCGCTGACTTTATTAATATCCATTTCACGCCCCGCCTTCCTCGCCCCTTAACCTCAGCGTCCTCTGCGGTGAAAAAGTTATTCTAATCCTTTCAGATACTCCAGCGCCTCTTGCCGGTCCTTAAGCGCACCCTCGGCCTGCTTTTCCTTTACCGCCTCGATAATCTCGCGGAACTTCGGACCCGGTTTCAGCCCACGATCGAGTAAATCCTGCCCGGTCACCAGCGGCTTCGCCTCAACCTTCAGAAATTTTGTGTAATAATAATCCAGCACCGCGGCCAACGGTCGTTCCGTGTCGGTAAACTTTTCACGGGGCATGATCTCGTAGGTTGCGCGCGCGTCCGCCTGCGCGAGGAGCAGGCTTTCCGGCAAGGCGGCGCCCATATCACGGCAATAACGATACAGCGCGTTCTTGCTCGGCCCGCCCGGAGTGGAAAGATTGAACAGCCGCATATGCTGTTTGATGACTTTTGTGACGAGCGCCTCGGTATCCCGCGACAGCCTGAATCTACGGCATACCAGCGCGGCTTTTTTTGCGCCGAGACCGTCATGGCCGTGAAACCGGATGTGGCCGTCCGCGTTCGTGAACGTTTCCGGTTTTCCCATG
>JBGPUS010000138.1:0-6182 GCA_041491325.1 Nitrospirota bacterium
CACCGCGATGAAGGAGTACGCGCCCAAAAGCACGAACGAAGCGTACTGGCTCCGTGATGCATCGAACATAGAAAACTCGCAAGCGGTCCTGCTGGTGGGCTTGAGCAAGCCCGTGACCGCGGGGTATGACTGCGGCGGGTGGGGTATCCGACCTGCGCGGAGTTCACCAAGAACAAGCAAATGAAGGCAAAGAAAATGGGATACACCGGCCCTCACTGCGTGATGCGCATGATGGACATCGGCGTTGCCCTCTCGTCGGCGGCAAAGACCGCAAGCATCCATAACGTGGACAACAGGGTGCAGCAACGCGTAGGAGCAGCGGCCCGGGCGTTGGGACTGATCCAGGCTGAAGTTGCGATGGGAATTCCTGTCAGCATCGGCGGTAAGAGCATCTATTTTGACCGGCAGACCCCGGTGAAGCACTAATGGAACGTTCATGAGCCTACGACAGAATCACCTCCCCTACCCCTCCTTGGCAAGGGGAGGTTAGGTGGGGTGCATTTTCCCGATGAAAAAGAGCAATCATGTCAAAGCTAATGTCGCCCTTCACCGCACTCTGCACGGTTGGCTTCTTTGCCAGGCTGTCTTACGCACTTGCGAGAAGCCCGGTGCTTCCTCTCTTCGCGCTCTATCTCGGCGCAGGACCGGAGGCTATCGGGTTTGCGGTCGGAATATCAACCGTAACCGGGATCTTCTTTAAGCTTCCCGCTGGCGCGCTTTCGGACATCATCGGCAGGAAAAGGACCATGCTGATCGGGCTCCTCTTTTTCGCGTTCATGCCCTTCACGTATCTTTGGGTGCATAGCTACTATCCGTTGATCATCATTCGATTTATCCATGGCCTTGCAACGGCGATCTACGGCCCTGTGTCGATGGCGGTTGTCGCGGACATTGCGGGCGCAAAAAAGGGCGAGATGATGTCGTGGTTCTCTTCCATTACTATCATCGGAAACCTGCTCGGAGCGCCGCTGGGCGGTTTCATTCTCCACAGCTCTGCCGTCGCGGCAAATGTCTCGCTCAAACAATTCCACTACGCCTATCTCCTGAGCGGGATTGCCGGAATGATGGCGCTGCTTCTATCGCTTGGCTTGCTCAGGGACGGGAAATCAGATCATAGCGGCGCAAGCTTACGAGTAGCGTTCAAACGGTTTGTTTCGGGCATCAAGGAAGTCGGGGGCGATAAACGGGTTGTGATCACGTCGGTCATGGAAGGCATGCAAAACATGGCTGTGGGTGCGCTTGAAGCATTCCTGCCGATCTATGCAGTTACGGTAGCGGGGCTGAATGAATTTCAGGCAGGCATTTTGTGGGGCGTTCAGGTGGTCACGACCATCTTGTCAAAACCGGTCATGGGCAAGACCTCGGATAAGTACGGCAGGACAACGCTTATCGTTACCGGCCTTTTGCTCTGCGCGGTTTCTTTCGGCGCGATACCGATGCTGAAGAGCTTCTATCTGCTTATGCTCGCAGCGGCCTTCTTTGGTCTTGGCGAGGCCGTGGTCACGTCGTCAGGCGCCGCCCTGGTAGCAGACCTGTGCGAGGAAAAGCACTTCGGCACCGCCATGGGGACCTTCGGCACGATCTTCGATATCGGCCACGCATCAGGCCCCATCCTGGCGGGCATTCTCATCGCCCGATATGATTATCTCCCTGCGTTCTGGTTTATGGCCGCTCTGCTCATCCTTGCGGTCCCGCTATTCGTTGCAAATGTGAAAATCAGCAGAACATGAAGCACTCACATCGGCGGGTTTACTCTACCGTGTATTCCACGGCGATATAGTCATCATAGGAATGTACCCGTTTAAATCCCAGACGGTTTGAAAGATTAATCATATAGGTATTGACTTTAAGGATATCCATCATGATTTTTTTGATTCCCGCATTCCGCGCTACTTTCACGCAGTGCGTGGTAAGGGCCATGCCCACGCCCTGCCCCTGCCAGGTGTCGGACACCATGATCGCCATCTCGGCGGTCTCCTGGTCGGCCATCTTTATCAGCCGCACGTCGCCGATGATCTTTTCGCGTCCCTCCTCTTCAATAACGCAAACAAGGGCAAGTTCCCGGTCGTAATCTATCTGACAGTACCTGACAAGGTGCTCGTGAGAAAGATGAGGGAACCGCTGGAAAAATCGAAGGACGATAGTCTGTTCGGAAAAACTCTTAAAGAGCTCGACGATCATGGGTTCATCTTCCGGGCGGATCGGCCGTATCACCGCGGGAGAACCGTTCTTCAGTGACATTTCCGTGGCCAACTTCATCGGATAGGGGCAAATGGTAAGATGCGGAGGACAGAGTTCCCCTTCAGATAGCTTGACGCCATCGAGGATGAAATCTTCGAATACAATGCCTGCGTCGAGAGCAAAACCGCCGTTCTCCGTAATAAAGAAAGGGCTGATATCTATTTCTTTGATGTGATGGAAATCGACGATCAATTGAGAAAATCTCACCACGATTTCCTCGAGGAATTTCAACGTCTCCGCGTACAGGGGATTGCCCTGGAGATACCTGAAGATCTTGGTTTCAGCCATCATATGCTTAGCCAGGGCCTGATTGAGCGGAGGCAGGGCAACGGCGTAGTCCTCAAGCGCCCGGAGAAGCTCCCCGCCGATCCCGAAAAGTATGACCGCGCCGAACGTGGGGTCCTTCTTTGCGCCGATTGCCACTTCGTACCCCTGTTTGATGATCATCGGCTGGACCAGCACCGGGGCCTCGGGATCGCCCGCATCCACGGCAACCTCGCGTAATTTCTTGAACGCCTCCGACACGGAGTTTTTGTCCTTTATATTGAGGATGACGCCGCCTTTCTTAAGTTTATGAAAGACCTTGGGCGAATCTACTTTGAGCACCACGGGATAGCCGATCTCTTCGGAGACCCGAACCGCTTCCTCCTCACTGAAAGCTTTTGCCGTTTGTATCACCGGGATGCCGTACGCAAGGAGTATTTCCTTGGCTTCGTGCAGATTCAAGACCAGCTTTTTTCTATCAGCGGACTCCTTCATGACCTCCATGACCCTGCCTTTTTCAGGGAAAAAATCTTTCAGGATGTCTTCAGGCGTCTCAAGGAGAAGCCGCAGGTTATCGTCATATTTATACATGTACATGAAGTTTCGCACGGCCTGTTCGGGAGTAACGAAAGTAGGAATCCCTTTGTCGTTCAGGAGCGCGCGCGACG
The DNA here is from genome assembly GCA_041491325.1 of Nitrospirota bacterium. GTDB lineage: Bacteria > Nitrospirota > UBA9217 > UBA9217 > UBA9217 > JBAZLV01. The sequence goes on from JBGPUS010000138.1 coordinate 3,174, forward strand.
ACAGGACCTGTGCCTCTCCCATCCATGAAGTAAATACCGGTTTATAGGGATTAGCCAACGTTGCCGCTGCGACCGCTTCCGCGGTTTCCTTCGGCATAGCGCCGAACGACGGAGTCTGAATGACCAGAACGCCATCGACATTGGGGTCGTTTAAACAGCCATTAATCGCCCGCTCATATTGTTCCGGCGTGGCGTTGGACAGGAGATCAACGGGGTTTTGGATCCGCTTCTTCGACTGCGGCAGAACTTCTTTCAGGATCTCAACGGTGTCCTGGGCGAGGGGCGCCAATACGCCCCCTAATTTTAAGAGCGAATCAACGGATATGACCGCGGGCCCTCCGGCATTCGATACGATGGCAAGGCGATTCCCCCGCGGCCGGCGTTGCTTAGACAACGTTTCGGCCAGATAGAAGAGATCGAGCATTTCATCCACCCTGACGGCCCCGGCCCTGCTGAACGCGGCATCGTAGACAAGGTCTTCTCCCGCCAAGCGCCCGGAATGCGTCAGGGCCACATGCGCCGATTCCTCGAATTTCCCCGACTTGAAGATCACGATGGGTTTATTATAGGAATATGAGCGGACAGAGGTCATGAATTTTCTGCCGTTCCAGAGCGATTCGACATAGAGGATGATGGCCCTGGTCTCGGAGTCGACGCCAAGGAAATCGATCATGTCCGCGAAATCGATGTCGAATTTGCTTCCGAGCGAAACGAAATAACTGAAACCTACTTTTTTGGCAACAGCTCTGTCCAGAAGGGCCGTTGCAAGCGTGGCGCCCTGGGCAATAAAAGCGATATTTCCTTTGGGAGGCATCTGGGGAAAGAGGCTGGCATTGATGCCCTTGCTCGGTCTTATGAAGCCGAGCGAATTCGGTCCCAGGACTCTGAAACCGTATTTCTGGGAGAGGGCCCTGATTTTTAATTCCGTCTGCTGCGGGTCGGCAGTCCGGTAATGGAAGTCCGGGCATAAAATAACAACGCCCTTCACCCCTTTTTGGCCGCACTCTTCAAGCTGCGCGAGTGTGGAATCACACGTGTCCGCCAAAATGGCCAGGTCCAGATCGTGGGGAATGTCGGTTATTTTGCGATGCGCTTCTACCGCCTGGACGGATTCCAGGCGACTATTGACCGGATAGACCGCGCCTTTGTAGCCCTTGCCGAGCAGGTTCGCAAAAACGGAGCAGCCGATGCTCTTAGGGTTCTCATTCGCGCCGATGACGGCTATCCTTTTTGGGTTGAAAAAGAAATCAAGATTTTTAATGGACATAATCAACTCTTTCTGAAGACAGCGCCATGATATTCTCCGAACCAGACCGCTTCAACCTAAAAACGTCAGATGATACCATAGATTATCACAAATGAAAGGCAAAATCTGTAATTTAGTTTTATTTAACTGTTTCTACTACTAAGTGATAACGGGATATGATTTCTGTTTTTGAATTATCCGTGTTTATCCGTGTTTATCCGTGTTCATCTGCCTGCGCCCGGCGTTTACGAGCCTGCACCCAACGCTTATGAGTGCGAAGCGCGAATGTAGGGTGTGACAACGTAGCCTGCTCTTGCGAAGGCGCGGCCATAAACGAGTGCAGGGTGTGTTTATCCGCCTGCGCCCGGCGTTTACGAGTGACAACGCGAGTGCAGGGTGTGTTCATCTGCCTGCGCCCGGCGTTTACGAGTGTGTACGCGAGTGCAGGGTGTGGTTAACTCTTTTTTATTTTGGGGTGTTGGTCCATGGACCAGTCCATGGGATTCAGCAAAGTGTAGCCCAGGCGCTCCAATTTCTTTTTTACTTTGGCTGTATTGTTCGTCAGGAGATACGGGAACACGGCCCGTTTCCCCTCTTCCCAGTGCCTGGCCACGAGGATGCTCCCGAACGGGATCCCTTCCTCGGTGATGGCATCCACGATTTTCTTCATTTGTCCGAGCCGGTCCTCCGCAAGGATGCACAGAAGAGTCCCGGGTTGCTCGATCCCCAGGACGTTTATAAAGGCCCGGATCAGATCGCGTGTGGAAAGAATACCCGTCAATTTCCCCTCCTGGTCTACAACCGGGAAAGCGCCCTTGTGTACCGCATGCATGAGCAGAAGCGCGTCCTGCAGGGTTTGCTTCGGAGAAATAGTAATCGGGTTCCTGGTCATGATTTCCTCGACCTTCAGTTTATGGATTCTTTCCCGGTCGGGGATATAGTCTTGATTTGCGGAAAACGAGGAAGGTAGGGCGCTCCGGATATCACGGTCGCTGATGATGCCGACGACCGTTTGGTCTTCCCGGACCACCGGAAGATGTTTGATATTGTTTTCTTCCATCTTAGTTCTTGCTTCGAGAACGGTTGCTTCCGGCCGGATCGCTATAACGTTGCGCGTCATTGATTTGTCGACAAACATTATTCTCCCCCTTTTCGGTCTTTGTTGAAGGGCTGGATCACTCGCCGGGCAACTTCTCCAGGGAGGCAGGTTTGCCCGCAGCGATACGCTGTGCTGTCCATTCCGTTTGAGTAATAGCGGCCTTCTCGCCGGACAACGAGTCGATTATTTCGAAGTAATCGAGTTGATATTTATCCTTCTTCACCTCTTCAGCCGGTTTGCATTTTACGACATACACGGTCTGCACGGATTGGTGATCGAACGCGCGCCAGACCTGCCTGTCCTTCAGGAGCGTATACGCGTGTCCTTCAAGCGCTTTTATGACCTCAGGCGTAGTGAACGTCCCGGCCCGCTCCACTGCGCTTTTATATTCATGCAGGATGGCGTAGGCTGACGCGCCGGACGTGCAGGGATATCGATGATATTTCATTTCAAAATCTTCTACGAACTGCTTGCCTTCAGGATAATTGTAGATGAACGGGATTTGCCAGGACCACGGAAACGAACCGATGACCCCTTGCATGTTTTCGGGTCCTGCGTCTTCAGCCATGCCAAGGGTGAGATTCGGGACGACAATCTGCATCTGCTGTTTCAGTTTCATGGCGTTCGCCATGGCGATGGCAACGACCATATCAGTGCCGAACAG
>JBGPUS010000139.1:0-6171 GCA_041491325.1 Nitrospirota bacterium
AGATGGACAAAACAGCGCAACCGGCTCAAAACAGGGATTTCCTGGAACTTTACAAAGAACGATGCTCGAAACAAATTAAGCCGACACTACGATACTATTAATAATTAAGTTTACAGAGTACTAGTAGGTGAAACCTTACATAAGCTAACTTACTGATTTTGCTTTTCATCTGTGCTCATCTGTGTTCATCCGCCTGCGCCCGGCGTTTACGAGTGTCTACGCGAGTGCAGGGTGTGGTTCCAACCGCCGTTTTTTGTTTTATTTGTCATACACGGGATAGCTCCCGTTTTTCGCATGATATGCCGCTGCAAGACCTGCCTGCTCCCCGAGCGCCATGCACGGACCCATGACGCGCGTGGACCCGAGCGCATCATGATCAACGGAGATGCAGCGTCCGGCGGTCAACAGATTCGAGATGCCCCTGACCGTGAGGCACCGGAACGGGATCTCATAATAATCACCGCGCGGCACATATTTGTACACCGTGCCTTTCAACCGGTCCCAGAGCTCGATCGGCCATGCGTTTTTTACCACGCCATCGGGAAACTTCCGCGCGGAGAGCACGTCTTCCCGGGTAAGCATATACTCGCCGCGAATCCTCCTGCCCTCCCGGTCCAGGACCTTGAGCGAGGTGTCGGCGATCCGGGCGTTCTTGAACGCGGGCAGAACCGAGGCCAGATAGCTGACAACGGCGTCCGCGTCTTTCCTCGCTTTTTTTTCTCGCTCGCTCCCGTCTTCTCCCTCGATGCTCATCTTCAGGTCTCCTTCATCCGCGGAAGCTCCGGGACTGAAGAGCGTATACTTTACCGAATGAAGAAATATTCCCTGCTCCACCGCCTTGGCAAGATGATAAGGAACTTTTATCGCCAATGCTCCCTCGGCCTGTTCGAGACCCGTAAGCCGGAGCGTAAAACCCGCAAGTTGCCGCTGCTCCGGCGCGGTCAGCTCGAATTCGGCCCCTGCCAAAGCGGCGATGTTTCCGTTTCCGGTGCAGTCGATGACCGTCTTGGGCGCCATGATCGTTTTTTCAACGGATTGTTCCACGGTCACGGCGCCGATTTTCCCGCCCTGCGTTTCGGCCGTTGTTGCGTGGCTCCCACGAAACACCGTCAATTTTTTTTCCGCTGTGCAGAGCGACGAAAGGACCTGCTGTAACTCCTCGCTCGAATACGGCAGCACATAGACCTGCCCGATTTTTGTTATCGAGCTCCCCGGCTTGGCCTGCCTCACCAGACCGGCGAGCTCACGCGCGAACCCGCTGTTCAGCGTATCCCTGTGTCCGGTTTCCGCGTTCAGGTAGAGGCCGCAGATATACTGAAACTTTCCCGCATACCCGGTCCCGCCGAGGTACGTCTCTTTTTCGACGAGCGTGGTAACAGCGCCGCTCCGCGCGGACGCGACGGCCGCGGCCGTGCCCGAAACACCCCCGCCTACCACCAGGACATCGCAGTCTAACCGGTTCACGCCGGGGACACCCCGAACCGCTTTCGTATCCCTGCCTCAAGCATATCCACGTCGTCTTCCGCAAGCAAATCGTCGAGATAAGAGATAACGAGGTTGAGCCGTCCCTGGTAGTAGTTGCTGAAAAACCCCAGGCCGGGCGGCACCGGAACGCGCGGCATATGAAAAAGATTCTCGACTTTTTTGTCCATGAACGCTCCGGCCTGATACGAGCTCTTCCCGAGGTGGGAAAACACAAAGGTCGCCATCTTGCCCTTCAGCGGAACGTGCAGCAACCTGCCCAGAGCCGGCAGCGGAGCTATGCGGGTCAGCAGGCTCGCCTCCGCCAGGTCCCGTGGGAATCCCGCCTTCACCTGGTCATACATCTGTTGTTTAAAAGAGGCCACCAGCGTCTTCAGGTCCTCTGCTTCGACCGCCGGTATCTGGTAAAAGAGATACGAGACGTGGTTGAAAAATATTTCCTGAAGCGGATCCCTGCCCTGCCTGAGGTCCGTGGTAACAGGGATCAGATAGCTCGTACCGTCTCCGGATTCACGCCGGAACAGCTCATGCGCCGTCTGCGTGATTACGGACAGGAGATACGGCGATTCCATGAGATATCCCGCCTCGCGGTACGCCCTGTCGTAGATTTCGGCTGTTTCACGCTCGGTAAAAGCAAGCAACCGGTACCGGAGCGCCTTGTCGCGGCCGGGTTGAAGCGGCAGCGAACGCGGCGTGGACCGCGAAAGAGCGATGATCCGGCGATTCACGTTCCTGCCGGCCAAAAATTTCTTCTTCCACTGCGTCAGTTCCACGGAAGAGGTAAAAACAAGGTCTTCGGAAACCGCTGTGGTGTTCAGCCTCTGCTGGAACAGGTTCAAAAACGACTCGGCGCCCCTGGCATCGAACAGGCGATGGTCGAACGTCATGGCCAAGGCGCTCCGCTCGCTGTTCGTAAAAAGATGAAACGCGAGGTGTTCGCGTTCGCCGGCGAACCGGCTATTTGCGCTCTGCTCAAGCGCGGGAAGAAGCGACTCCCGGAAGGGGCCGTCCGCCACGCGCAAGACGTTCAAGGATGCGCCGCGCTTCGCTGCCGCGGGAATCTTCCAATAGGGAGTGAGTTTTAAATCCCGGGCGACCCGCCCCTCCAGCACGGGGAACTGTTTTACAAAGCGGTCCAGACCGCTGCGGACTATCCGCTCATCAAGCGGGGAATCGAGCATGAGAACGATCTGCGACATGTTTCCGGAACAGGTCGCATTTTTCATCATGCGGTCGAGCGTGTTGATTACCCAGTCAGGACCGGACAAGTAACGCTTGCGCTTGGATACCAGCATAAAACCCGGGGTTATAACTTTCTGCTGATGAACGACGCCAGACTGCGAATGGTCTCGAAGTCTTGCTTGGTCAAGTCCGTTGCGATCAGCTGGAGCTTGAAGGTCTTTTCGATGTAGACGAGGATCTCGATAAACGAGAGGGAGTCTATTCCCAGCTCATGAAACGGCTTGTCCGCCGCCGGCAATGCAACGCTGTTTGTGATGGTCGAGATCCCCTGCATCAGTTTATTTTCAATTTCTTCAACAGTCATGACAACCAACCCTCTGATTTTCTGATAAAAAACCTATGCCGTCCCGCATAGCGCATGGTGACTGATTATATCTGATGGGCTGCGTGATATCAATAAAAAACAGAAGTCCGTTCAAGATCGAACGGCGCTTCAAAATCTATTCACATACGCAACGACTTTTTCGCCGAAACAGTTGCACCCGATGCACCGTATGGTCTCGATACGCGCTCGCCGGGTTTCCGAAAGCAGCTTGAGGCCGTGAGGGTTTTCGAGTATCGGCGCGGCATACTCCGTCTGGTTATTCAGCATCAACGCCGCAACGGCAAGATTAAAGGCCCCGCCGATCATCATGCTGCCGAAGAGCGGGGAATACGCGGTCGTCGGGATATCCGGAGACAGCCAGGCCCGGTAGGGTGATTCGTCGGCAAGCATGCCGTCCGCGTCAATCACGTTGATGTCGACGGCCTTCCCCTCTTCCGGATCGTGGTGAGTGTAAACGGCCCTGATGTTGCAATACGCGTTTCCCTCGCTTTCGTTGCTCACGAGGAAAAAGACCGCGCCCTCGCCCGGCGTCTGGCAGGTCGGTTGGAACGTAAACGGTTTTATTTTTCCGTCCGGGGCGGTCGTGAGTTTGTGGTCGGAAACGTATCCCAGGACGTCGCCGTATTGGTCCACCGCGCCCACGAGGATGTAATCGCACCGCCCCTGGTCCAGCCAGGCCTGCGCGAGCTGCAGCGCGGACGGAAACGAGAACCGGAACTGCGAAAGGGTCAGCGTCGGCCCTTTGATGTTCAGACACATGCTGACGTAAGAAGCCGCGGCATTATGAACGGAATTGGAAAACGTGGTCGGAGAAACACCGGCGTCGCCGTAATCAAGTATGTCGTCCAGGAAATTAAACGTGGTCACGTGCGGGCCGAAGGCCGTGGCGATGATAATCCCGATTTTTTTTTGCGCGATATCATCTCTGCCGCTGTCCGCCAGGGCGTCCGCGGCTGCCAACGCGGACATTTTGCTCAGCTTGTCCGAACGCCGGATCTTTCGAAGCAAGGTTTTGTCCGGCACGGCCTCAAGGTTGACCTGGTAGGACGGCGTCTTTTTCCCGGGTTGACGCGGCACCTCTGTTTCGGCGGGCTTTTGCCACCCGTTTTGCAGGGCCTGCTCAAGCGCGGCGATGCCCAGCCCCTGAGAAAAGAGAATGCCGATGCCTTCGATCTTCATGCGCCCGCCTCCCGTCCGATCACGATGGCCGCATTCGTGCCGCCGAAGGCCAGCGACGTTGAAATGGCGTAGCTGCCGCTGATAGCTGTTTTCTCCCTGACCGGGGCCAGCGGGATCGCATCGTCTTTGTTTTCGAAACCCGCGCTTCCCGGGATCCAGCCTGCCCTGAGCCCCGCGGCGGTGAACACCGCCTCGACGCCTCCCGCTGCGCCGAGCGTGTGCCCGGTGAAGCCCTTGGTCGACAGCATGAGAAGTCCGGGGCCGAAAATATCAGCCAGCGCCCTTCCTTCCACCTCGTCATTGTCGTGAGTCCCGGTGCCGTGCGCATTGACAAAGGCGACTTCGCGCGGCGCGATCCCTGCTTCCTCCATGGCCGCGCGCACGGCCGCTTTCAGGCCCACCCCATCGGGGCTGGGCGCCGTTAAATGATAGGCGTCGTTCGACGTGCCGTAACCCGCAAGCACGAGTTCCGAGGCCGCTCCCCTCTTGCGCGCGAAGGCCCGTGTTTCGAGCACCAGCACTCCCGCGCCCTCTCCGAGGTTCAGTCCCTTTCGGTCCCGGTCAAAAGGCGCGCAGAGCCCGGGATTCGCAACGCCGAGAGAAGAGAACCCGCAATAGGGCACATGGTTCAGTTCATCGGCCCCGCCTGCTATCGCGATGTCGCACAGACCGGCCTTGAGCCACGAGAGCGCGACTCCGATCGCGTCCGTGCCGGAGGCGCAGGCATCCACGACGGACATCTGCGGACCCCGTACGTTAAGCCTGCGTGCGATATACTCGGCAAGGTTGCCGTTCAAAAATCTGTCGATGGCCGTCATCGGGGCGGCGGCGTTCTGCCGGTAGGCCCGGTAGAACGATAAATCATTCAATTGGCTTGCCACGGTCGTGCCCATGCACACGCCCACCCGGAACCCGGACAGTTCGGTCAGCCGCGCGTCCGCAAGAGCCTGGTCAACGGCAACAAGAGCGAGGCCCAGGGTCCGCAAACCTTCCAAATGATATTTCTCCGGAAGTCGCTTCACTTCAAAGACCGGGGATTTCAGCGTGGTGGGAAAGAGGGACACCGGCCCCGCGTTCCGCTGCCCGCGCGAAACGGTTTCGAGCGTTTCCACGAGGTCGCCGCCTGCGGCTGATATGACGCCGAGACCCGTTATAAGGGGTGAATCTTCATGCATATTCTAATCAGCTCCTCGATTTCCGTTCGGAACGGCCAGCAGGTCCAAACCCTGGTCGATGGTCACGACGCGCATGTCCGGGTAGTTCCCGCGTACATGGCCGATCAGCTCGGCAAGCTCTTCAAGTTCGTTGTACATAACATGATCGACACGGCCGGTCGCTCCGCTCGTCACGCCGGTAACGATGTCTCCCGGTTGCGGCGCCCCGGACAGCGGCAGCAGATACAGGGAAAAACCAAACACCGGGAACCAGTGGACCGTAACATACCGCGCCGTGGTCCCGGAAGGCTTCAGCGAGAGCGTCTCGCCGGGCGCAAACGTCCCCTGCTTGTCCGAAAGCTTTACTTGGGCGTTTATCTCGTGCCCGTAGATGATCAACCAGGACTTGTCCGCATACGCGCGGTCGATGTGTCCCTTCATCCGAACAAGGTCGTGCTTCAGCGTGAAAGACTTTAAGTTAAACGGGTCAGGCACACCGGCGTTGAACGAATTCGTTCCACCCCTGCCTGAGCGGTAATATTTGGCGGCAAGTTTCCTGACCAGGGCATTGCTCTGATTGTAGGGATAGACCAGGTTCTTAACCGTCAGCCCCAGCCCTTCGAGCGAGGCTTTGGATTTCGAAAATTCGGATTCCAGTTCGTCCGGAGCGAGCGACGTCAGGTGCGGATGAGACACCGTATGGCTCATGATCTCCCACCCCGCGTCGCGAAGCCCGAGGATCTGGCCCGGGGTCATATGGTCCTGCGTATTGATGTAGGCCGTGGTTAT
>JBGPUS010000140.1:0-6166 GCA_041491325.1 Nitrospirota bacterium
AGCCCTTGAGCGCCTCGCGCACTTTGGCCCTGCTCTTGACGAATGCCGGAGGGTCAAGAATGATACAGCCGAAACGCTCGCGCTGTTTTTCGAGGGCGCGGAGTTCGTCGAAGACGTCGGCCTTTTTAAACTGAGCGGGCAGGTCGTTCAACGATGCATTCTGTGTTGCCAGCGTAATCGCTCGCTCTGATGAGTCGAGTCCGATGACCTCCGATGCGCCGAATCGAGCTGCCGAGAGCGCCCATGCGCCCACGTAGCAGAAGCAATCGAGCGTGCGCTTTCCGCGAACATACCCTTTGATCGCCAACCGATTTTCCCGCTGGTCGAAAAAAAATCCCGTCTTCTGGCCTTCGAGCACGTCCACGGAATAGTTGATCCCGGACTCCTCGATCAGCACCGGACCGTCAATCGCGCCGAAAACGACTCGCTTTTCCTGCGCAAGCCCCTCGAGCTCTCGTGACGGCGAATCGTTTCTGAGCACGATTGCCGTGGGTGAGTATTCTTCTTGAAGCACTGCGATGATATCGTTGAGAAGCAGGTCGATGCCCGCAGTCGAGGACTGAAGGACAAGCGTGTCCGCATACTTGTCCACAATCAGGCCCGCAAGTCCGTCTCCTTCGCTGAAGAGGGCCCGAAAAGAATCCCCGAACCCAAGCCGTGTTCGCAAGGCGCGGGCTGTCGCGATTCTCTTTCTTAAAAAATCACGGTCGAGCTCTTCCTGTTCTCTCGTGAGGAGTCGCACGGCAATGAGCGTGTGAGGGTTCACGTAGCCCCGGCCGACAAAGCGGCCTGCGAAGTCCTGCACCTCCACGAGCTCTCCCGGGGAGAAGGCTTCCTTCGTCGGCTGAAGCTCATTGCTGAACACCCAGGGGTGTCCGCGTAAAATGCGGCGTTCTTCTTTCTGTTTTAGCTTTACGGTCTTCATGGGGGGGGAAGGAATTATCCTGGCTTCTCTAAAGCCTGTTCTCGATGTGCGAGTCGCTCCTGAGCGATTGGAGCCAGCTCCGGTACGTGTTCTCCACCTTCTGCTGGTAGAGCGTATTCATTATTTCTTCCTTCACTTTTTCATAGGGTTTGACCGGCGTCCGCACTTCTTCCAGCCGGATAATATTGAGCCCGCCGGCAGCCTGAAACGGCCGAGATATATCACCCGGCTTGAGAGGCCGCGCGGCCGCCTCGATCTCGGCGATAAGCTGCTCCCGCTGCATGAAACCGAGGTCTCCGTCCTGCGACGCGGTCACGCCCCCGGACGACTCCCGGACGAGGCTGACGAAATCCTCTCCCTTTACCAGGCGGTCATACACAGCCTGCGCTTTTGCTCTGACCGCGGCTGCCTGATCGCGCTTGGCTTTTTCCGGCAGCGGCAGGAAAATCTGCCGCACGCGAATCTCTTCAGGTAGTGAGTAGGCCTTTATATTCTTTTGATAATAGGCGCGCGCCTCCGCCTCGTCAACGGCCAGGCCGGTTCGCACGTATTTGTTGAACATGCGCGACAGCGTCATCTGCTCCCGAAGCTCGGAGCGGTATTGCTCAATGGTGAGCCCTTCCTTGGCCAGGGCGTCGTCAAACAGCTTGGCTTCCATGCTGTTCCGCTTCATGATGTCCGCGACGGCTTCGTTCAGCTCCTTGTCCGTCACGTCCAGGCCCGCGCGCTTTGCGGCCGCCATCTGGAGCTTCCGGTCGATCATGTCTTCGAGGACGCGGTGCTCATCCTGCTTGCCTTCGTTCTTCGCGCGCTGGGCTTCTTCGCGCTGGAGATCACTCATCGTAATGATATCATCGTTCACGATTGCGACGACGCGGTCCACAACGACCGAGCCGCTCGCCGTTCCCTTTACGCTGAGGGAAAAAAGAAGGAAGAGGATGGTGATACTTGATAGAATGGTCTTTTTGAGCATAAATTTCGTTTCCTTAAAAACACCTGTGTTTTTTTTATTGCCTTTTAACAAAAAGTCGATTACTATTTCCGGGAAACTATGAAAAAAATTATCTCTATCCGCATTCTTGCTCTCGCAATCATGCTGTCCGCCACGACCGGCCTGGCCGTTGAGCAGCCTGCCCAGGAAGACATTACCATTGCCGCTGTCGGAGATCTCATGCTCGGCGGCAGGACCGGGCCGTATCTCAAGGAGTTCGGACCAGCCTATCCCTTTGCGGACGTTAAGACCTTTCTGGGAAGGGCGGATGTTGCGGTCGGCAATCTTGAAAGTCCCATTTCAACCAGAGGGAGGGCCGTGGAAAACAAACAATTCACGCTCCGGGCCGCGCCCCTCGCCGCCAAAGCGCTCAAAGCCGGTGGTTTCCGCGTGGTAACGCTCGCAAACAATCATACCATGGACTTCGGCCCGCAGGCTCTTCAAGACACGCTTGCAATTCTGGATGACAACGACATTCTCTATACCGGGGCGGGCATGGACCTCGATGACGCCCGAGCTCCCGCAATCTTGAAAGTCAAGGGAAAGACCATCGCCGTCCTTGCCTACTCGCTCACGTTTCCGCTCGATTTTTTTGCTTCGGCAAGACGTCCCGGAACTGCTCCCGGCTATACCGAATACGTAAAGACGGACATCGAAAAAGTCCGTCCCCTTGCCGATCTTGTCGTGGTCTCGTTCCATTGGGGAGCGGAACTCATGACCGCGGCCAAGGACTATCAGGTCGCTCTCGGTCGCCAAGCCGTAGATTGGGGTGCTGACGTGGTGCTCGGCGCCCATCCTCACGTGCTGCAGGAGCTTGAACTCTACAAGGGCCGCCTCATCGCATACAGCCTTGGAAACTTCATTTTCGGGTCGGAGAGCAACCGGACAAACTACAGCATGATACTCCTTTTGACGTTCCGGGGCAACAACCTCGTGAAGGTAGAGGCCGTGCCGCTGGACGTCAACAACTACCGGGTGAAGTATCAGCCGCGGGTCCTTACCGGAAAGTCAGCCACGGACGTGCTTGAGGGCGTGAATACCGCGTCTGAGCGGTTCAAAACCAGGATGAAAATTCAGAATGACCTGGGGATCATTTCACTCTCGCCGCTGGAAACAAGGGAAACGACGACCCGGCAATAAAAATTTGGCACTGTGCGCGCCGTCACGCTCAGTCCTCGTTCCTCATACCTCAGTCCCGATCTACTCCAGCGCCTGGTAATTCACTTCGAATTTCGTTCTTGACCGGAGCCCGCTGATCCACTGCTTGTAGCGCTTATCCTCTTTTTCCCGCCGCAATTTCTCCGAGATCTGTTTGTACGCTTCCTCGAGGCCGATCCTGCCCGCGCGCCGTTTATCGATAAGCTTGAAGATGTGATATCCGTAAGGGCTCTTCACGATTCCGCTGGTTCCGCCCTTCGGCAGGCCGAAGACCACGTTGAACTCCGCCGGCATGTCTCCCATCGCGAAATACCCCAGGTCGCCGCCGTTGTCCGCCTCGGGCGCCGTGGACTTCTCTTTTGCCACAGCGGCAAAATCCGTCCCTGATTGCAGAAGCACCAGGACCTTTTTGGCGTCTTCCTCGGTAGCGGTCACAATCTGGCGGGCCCGAACCTGCTCCGGCTTCTCAAACTCCTGGGGATTCGTCTGATAATAACGCCGCGCCTCGGAGGACGATACGGTCACGCTTTTCCCCACCTCGCGCGCGATCAGCCGCTCGATCATGAGATCTTCCCAGAGGTCGGCCTTCCACTTCTCGAAGTCTACGCCGAGACCGTCGAGTTCTTCCTTCACGTCCTTGCCGTGTTGGGTGCGAAGCTCAGCGATCCTTTTGTTGATCTCGGGCAAGCCGATTTTGAAACGCTTTCGCTGGGCCTCGCGCAGCATCATCGTCCGCTCGATCAGGCGATTGAGGAATTCTTTTTTTACCTCAAGCCCTGCTTCGCGCTCAGGCTTGAACCCCGCGCGATTAAAACGCTCCAGGAATTCGGCCAGGGTAATAGGGTCGCCGTTCACCGTCGCAACAACCCGTACGTCCGCCGAAACAGCGGCCGGCACCGCCTTCTCGTCTGCTTTTTTCTTGCAGGATATGAACAGCAGCCCCAGCAGCAGCGCTGGGGCCAGATATTTTGCGGTCCGGGCGATATTCATTGCGGTGTTATTTTTTGTTTTCTTCCTTGGCAACCGGCACCTTCTGCACGGTCAGGCCTTCCGGAATCTCTACGGGTTTGGAAAGTTCCGCCATGGTCGCGTCCAGGGTCTTGTCGTCCACGGTTATCGAGGCTTTCGCCTTGAGTCCTTTGGCGTAATCGACGTACAGCGAACGCTGTTTCTCCTGCATCAGCCGCATCTTGATCTGCGGTTCGATCTCCTTGAAGCCGATCTGCTTTCCGGCGGCCGTCTTGATCTTTTCTTTGTTCTTATTGAAGTAGGCTTTGACTTCCTGGTCCGTGGGCGGGGAGACCTTGCCGATCTTGTCGCCGAGTTCTTTCTTCAGCACGCTGTTGAAGAGCTCGTTTCTGGCGTCGTCCTGGAGTTTCTGCTCGAGTTTCTTCTTGTAATCCTCGATCTCTTTCTTGTGCGCCTCCATGCTCTTTTTGAACTCGGCGTCCTTGTCCAGGCCCTGTCGCTTGGCTTCCTGGATCACCAGTTCGATCCCGATCAGGTCGTCGAGAAATTCCTTGCGGGAGTTGGGGTCCGTCGCCACTGCGTGTTGCATCTGCGGCGTCAGGTCCTCGAGCTGCTTCTTGAAGTCCGCGACCGTGATCTTCGAACTGTTCACCTTGGCCAGAACCGCGCCGTCGGATCCTTTGCTGCAGCCGTACGAAACAACGGCAAGCGCAAGGAGCGAAATGGTTAATGCCCTGTTGAGTTTCTTCATGAATGCGTGTCCTCCGATGTGTTTATTTACGTCTTTAGGATTCGGCGCCTTCTGCACTTGATAAAAACAGGCGTCTTTAGTTCTTATAACATACTTATAACAGCTCCTGCAAGCACTTTTTCACCGCCTGGGACGCTGCTTGGAGCGGCTGGTCGGGCACCGCGATCCGGAGCGTGTATTCGGGAATCAGCTTTATCCGGCCCTTGTTTTTTTTGAGCAGCGCCATGATTTTATCGGGCGAAATACCGGCGTGCTCGTCAAAAATGATGTTCACGAAGTCCTTGCCTGCATCGATCCGCGCAACCATGGCCTTCCGGGCGAGGGCCTTGAGACTCATGAGCTCAAGGAGGTTCAGGAGCGGTTCGGGAGGTTCACCGTACCGGTCCCTGAGCGCTTCTTTAATTACCGCAAGCTCTGCTTCATCGACAACGCTCGAAATTTCTTTATAGGCGGCCAGCCGCAGGCTCATGTCGCTGAGGTAGTCCTCCGGGATGAACGCGGAGGCGCGCATATTGATCTGCGTATCCGGCTGGGTTGTCTGTTCTTCGCCTTTCAGCTCGGCCATGGCCTCTTCCATCATCTGCGTGTAGAGATCGATGCCGACCGCGGCGATGTGACCTGACTGCTGTTTGCCGAGGAGATTGCCCGCCCCGCGCGTCTCAAGGTCCTGCGCCGCGATGCGAAAACCTGCGCCGAGCTCGGACAGTTCCTGAATAGCCCGAAGCCGCTTGCGCGCCGTGTCCGTAAGCAGCTCGTCCGCCGGCGTCAGAAGGTAGGCGAAGGCCTTCTCCCGGCTTCTCCCGACCCGGCCTTTGATCTGGTAGAGGTCCGCCAAACCGAACCGGTCGGCACGGTTGATGATGATCGTGTTCGCCGTGGGAATGTCGATCCCCGATTCGATGATCGTGGTAGTCACAAGCACATTCAGCGTTCCCTTGATAAAGCGGGACATCACGTCCTCGATCTCGCCCTCCTTCATCTGTCCGTGCGCTATGCCGACTTTTGCCTCGGGCACGAGGTTTTGCACGAAATCCGCCATGCGTTCGATGCCCTGCACGCGGTTGTGCACAAAGAAGACCTGGCCTTTGCGCTCGAGTTCGTGCATTATGGCCTCGCGGATCACGCGCTTACCAAAGCGCGCAAGAAGGACCTGAATGGCCTGGCGATCGAGCGGCGGTGTCTGGATGATCGAAAGATCGCGCAACCCGGCGAGCGACATGTGAAGCGTGCGCGGAATCGGCGTTGCCGTAAGCGTCAGCGCGTCGACGAGCTTTTTGAATTCCTTAATCCGCTCCTTGTGCCGTACTCCGAACTTGTGCTCTTCGTCGACCACGAGCAGCCCGAGGTCCTTGAACGAAACGTCCTTTTGGAG
>JBGPUS010000141.1:0-6152 GCA_041491325.1 Nitrospirota bacterium
GGCATCATGATCGGGATAATAACCGGCAGAAAATCCGAAGTTGTGAATCTCCGTGCGCGGGAGCTCGGCATCGAAGAAGTCCACCAGGGGGCCCACGATAAAATTGCCGTCTATGAAGCGCTGATCAAAAAATACGGTCTTCGGGACGATGAAATAGCCTACCTGGGAGACGACATCGTCGATTTAGACGTCCTGGCCCGCGTCGGACTTGCCGCGACGGTTGCGGATTCCGATCCCTCCGTCCGGCCGCATGTGGACCTCATCACGAAGACCGAAGGCGGCAGGGGCGCCGTGCGCGAGCTCATCAACCTTCTGCTCAAATACCGGGACGAGCCGCGCGCGTCATGAGGGCTTGGGCGGTCAAGACAAAAAAACGGATCGACCGCATGTCCTTGTTGTGGCTGGCCCGGCTTGTCAAGCTGTTCTCCTTCATCGTTCCCTACCGACTCGGCGTCCGGATCGGCGGAGTGCTCGGGCTTGCCGCGTATTACGTGGCGTCGCGTGAGCGCAAACGGGCGATCTCCCACCTGACCTGGGCGTTCGGAGACCGGGGCGCGCGCTGGGTGCGGCGCACGGCGAGAGGCTGTTTCTCGCACCTCGGCAAAGCAGTGATGGAGGTTATGCTGATGACTCCTGCCCGTCTTGCGGAAGTCGTCGTCATCGAAGGAGCGGAAAAATTCAGCATTGCGCTCAAAGAGGGAAAAGGGGTCGTTGTCGTCACCGGGCATATCGGGAATTGGGAGCTGATGGCCGCCGTGGCGCAAAGGCATTCCGTCAGCGTCATAGCCGCGCCAATAGAACCGCCGCAGGTCAACAATATGATCTTAAAGCTCCGGGCCGGATTAGGGGTTAAGACCATTGTGCGCGGAAGGCCGGGAGCGGCCAAGGAGTTGATCCGGGTTTTCAGGGAAAACCGGCTGCTTGGCATTCTGATCGATCAGGACACGGAAGTCGAGGGTGCGTTCGTCGATTTTATGGGGAAACCCGCATGGACCCCGACGGGCGCGGCTGCCATGGCCATCAAGTTCGGCGCCCCGGTTCTGTTTATGCATGCGCGGCGGGACAAACACAATCGCCACACGGTCGTCATCGAAGGCCCGATCGACCTGGTCCGCACCGGAAACGACAACAACGACATTGTTACGAATACCGCGCTGTTTACGAAGCGGATAGAAACGTGCGTACGAGATAATCCCGAACAGTGGGTCTGGATGCATCGTCGGTGGAGGAAACAACCGTGAAAATATACAACATACCGAACCTGCTTTCAGTCAGCAGAATACTGTCGGTGCCTATCTTCATCATCCTTATGAACGAACCGACTCCTCTGCGCGCGCTTCTCGCGGGGATCGTCTTTGCGCTTGCGTCCGCCACGGACTGGCTGGACGGGTATCTGGCGAGGCGCTGGGGGCAGGTCACCAGGATCGGCAAGCTGCTCGATCCCATTGCGGACAAAATATTGATCATGTCCGCGCTGGTCATCCTGGTCAAAATGCTGCCCGAAATCGTGCCCGCGTGGATAGCCATTGTGATCCTCGGCAGGGAATTTGCCGTTACCGGCCTCCGGTCGATCGCCTCAAGCGAAGGGATCATTATTCCCGCCGAGACTATGGGCAAATACAAGGTGGCGGCGCAGGTCACTGCGGTGCTTGCCCTCCTGTTCGATCAATATTTCAACAGCGGGTGGATTGGGAAAATCGGGCTGTATGCCCTCTGGGTCGCCATGATCCTCGCCGTCTATTCCTCGGCCCAATATTTTATAACCTTCTGGAAGAAAACGGGTAAATAACCATGCACTTCGCCGCTTCAGCGCTGTCCGTCATAGCATCGTATCTTATTGGGGCCGTGCCCTTCGGACTCATCGTAACGAGGGCCTTGTCGCGCGTTGACGTCCGGACCGTCGGGAGCGGCAACATCGGGGCGACGAACGTTCTGCGGGCCGCGGGAAAAAAAGCAGCGGTCCTGACTCTGCTGTGCGATGCGCTCAAGGGGTATTTCCCGGTCCTGATCGCAAAAATATATTTCCAGGACGATACCCTTACCGTCCTCTGCGGAGCAGCAGCTATCCTTGGTCACAATTTCCCCGTGTATTTGAAGTTTAAAGGCGGGAAAGGAGTGGCCACCGGTTACGGCGTGGCGCTCGGCGTGTCTCCCCTCATAGGTCTGCTGCTCCTCGTCGCATGGCTTCTGGCCGCGGTATTGTGGCGATATTCATCCCTCTCCGCGCTCGTGTCCTTTGCGTGCTATCCTCTCCTTACTTTTTTTACGACCACGCCGGAAGCAAGGCCCTATCGCCTGCTTTCCCTGTTTATCTTCGGTTTGATCTACTACCGCCACCGGGAAAACATCAAGCGGCTGCTTGCGGGAACGGAATCGAAGATCGGGAAAAAATAGCAAACGGTCAATCTCACCGCGAACCCCACTTTGATCCAAAAAAAGCAATTAGCCACACCCTGCGCTCTGTTATGGCGGCGCCTTCGCAAGAGCAGGCTACGCACAGCACACCCCACATTCGCGCTTCGCACACCCTGCATTCGCGGTTCCACTCGTAAACGCGGGTGCGGGCTCACAAGCGTTGGGTGCAGGCTCGTAAACGCCGATAATTCAAATGCATAAATCAAATTCTTTTATCACCTGGTAGGTGAAAAAATTAAATAAACAAAATTACTGATTTTGCTTTTCATCCGAAAATACCCGTATAATTAGTTGAAAGAATTCTCTTCAAAAATCTCCCCTAACCCCTCTTTTCCAAAGAGGGGAGAATCCCCGGTACAACCTGCTAACATAGGTAACAAACGAACCTATGGACATGGGTAACACGTTAAACTACAGGGCTAGGAGGACTATCCAATGCCCTGGAGAAAGACGGAGCCCATGGAAGAGCGTTTAAAGTTAATAGCCGACTGGCTTAACAGTTACACTGTCACCGAATTATCCGTGATTTACGGAGTAAGCCGCAAGACCATTTACAAATGGATCGAGCGTTACAATAGGCTCGGTCCGGATGGCCTGAAAGAGTTTTCACGTGTTCCGTTCAATCACCCAAACCAGACCGGTGAGGAAGTCATCGACCGTCTGGTTGACGCAAAACGCTTGCATATGGGCTGGGGTCCAGAGAAGCTGTTAAGCTTCTTAAACCAGCGCCAGCCCGAGATCAACTGGCCCTCCGTCTGTACAGCCGAAAAATGGCTCAAAAGACACGGCCTTGTCAACGCGCGACGGCTGCGCCAGAGGGTTCCGCCGTACAGTCAACCTTTCCTGGCCTGTGACGAACCAAACAAAGTCTGGAGCGCAGACTACAAGGGCCAGTTTAAAACAGGCGACGGTCGATGGTGCTATCCTCTGACCATGACCGACAACATGAGCCGTTACCTGCTTACGTGCAAGGGCCTTTATTCTCCTTGCTACGCAGACACCCGGCCATGGTTCGAGTGGGCGTTCCGCGAATTTGGCCTGCCGGAGGCCATACGGACCGACAACGGGACGCCGTTCGCCGGGCGCGGGGTAACGGGCCTCAGCCGATTGTCCGTCTGGTGGATCAAGCTCGGCATCAGGCCGGAACGGATAGAATCAGGCAAGCCCCAGCAGAACGGACGCCATGAGCGGATGCACCGTACCCTGAAACAGGACACGGCTAAGCCGCCTAAAGCGAGCATGGACCGCCAACAGCGCCGGTTCGATGAGTTTCGGCACGAATACAATTACGACCGACCGCATGAGGCGCTTGATCAAAAGACGCCCGCAAGCGTTTACGAACCGTCACATAGGAGGTTCCCGGAAAAAATCCGCGAACCTGAATACGACCACGGCGTCGAGGTCCGGACCGTCCGCCATGGCGGCGAAATCGGTTTTAAAAGTAGCTATTACTTCGTCTCCGAGCTTTTGGCCGGAGAAAAAGTAGGTCTTGTCGAGGCAGCAGATGGAAAACACGAAATCAGGTTCGGTTTCCACCCCATCGGCATGCTCGACGTGAGGCTCGGGAAAATTGTGCCTAAGTCAACAAAAGTGTAACCCATGTCCACAGGTTAAAATGTAACCCATGTGCATGTTGCACACCCCTTGGGAAAAGGGGGACAAAGGGGGATTTTCATTCTTCGCTGTGAGCGTCAGCTCATGAACGTTTCATCCGTGTTTACCCGTGGTTTCAATCGCCGTTTTTAGGTTGATTTATATTTCTTGAAGCACGGCAATATGGTATTATCTCGCTATGATTGCCCAGGCCGCAGAATGTCTTAGACTTTCCGATTTTGATTTCGACCTTCCTGGTTCGCTCATTGCCCAGGAACCGCGTCCGCAAAGAGACCGGTCCCGCCTGATGATGCTTGGCCGGAGGACCGGCTCGCTCAGCCATTGCATTTTCGCGGACCTTGAACGGCTGCTCCTTCCCGGAGATACGCTGATACTGAATGACACGAGGGTCTACCCGTGCCGTCTTGTCGCGACAAAACCCGGCGGAGGGAAAGCCGAGATTTTTCTTCTGGAAGAGAAGGGGAACAACGTATGGGAAGCCCTGGTCAAGGGTTGCGCGGGGACCGTTAAGAGGCTTACGCTGACCCCGGAGATAGAAGCGGAGCTTTCAGGCCCAAGTTCGGATGCTGTTCGCACGGTTCGCTTCCACGGAGTCGGTGACATCAGGACCGTGCTCGGCGATATCGGAAAAGTCCCGCTGCCGCCGTATATAAAACGAGACCCGACGGATGCCGATAGAGAGCGCTACCAGACCATTTATGCTTCACACGACGGCGCGGTGGCAGCGCCCACCGCCGGGCTGCACTTTACCCGTGAGCTTCTGTCCAAGCTTGAATCAAAAGGCATAGAACTCGTCACCATCACGCTCCATGTAGGCCCGGGCACGTTTCAGCCGGTGAGGGCGGAGAAGATCGCCGAGCACCGGATGCTGCCGGAACGCTATAGGATCTCGGAGCGCGCGGCGGCGCGCATCAATGAGGCCAAGAGGCAAAACAGGCGTGTGATAGCGGTCGGAACGACCAGCGTGCGTACGCTCGAAACCGTCGCGGATGCCGGTGGCTGCATCGTTCCGGGCGAAGGAAGCTCCTCGCTGTTCATTCATCCCGGCTACCAATTCAAGGCGGTTGACGGCATGATTACCAATTTTCATCTGCCGAAGTCGACGCTCCTGATGCTTACGGCGGCTTTTGCGGGCAGGGAACGGGTCCTTTCGGCATACCGCGCCGCGGTAACGGAGCAATACCGGTTTTACAGCTACGGCGACGCGATGCTCATTCTCTAAATCTAAAAAAAAGCTGTTAACCACACCCTGCACTCGCGCACGCACTCGTAAACGCCGGGCGCGGGCGGATGAACACTGATAATTCAAAACATAAATAGAGATTCCGGATCGCCTGGCAGGTGAAAACCTTAAAGCAACTAAATTACTGATTTTGCTTTTATCTGTGTTCATCTGTGTTTATCTGTGGTTCCAACAGCCGTTTTTAGGCTAAATCGATGGTTTTCATCTCAAAGAGGTCTGCTATGCGCAATGAACGGGGAGGCATTCTCTCCAAGCTTTTCATCATACCGATCGGTGTGGCATTGATGGTCGGTTTTTTCTTTTTAGGGTATTACGTCGGGAAATACCAGAGCAAGTCCGGGACGCAGGGTGAGTTCCTGCCGCCGCTCCCTGACGTGGTCTCACAGAATCTTCCTAAAAAAGAGGAGTTCACGTTTTTCAAGACTCTGACCGATAAAAGCGAGAAGACGGTCTCCATCGACCTGAAGCCGAAGCGCGCAAGCGAAGAGAACAAGCCCGAGAATAAACCGGCTCCCGCAGAAGCATCCAGGATCATTCCGGTGAAAAAAGACGTTGTACCGGAAACTCCGAAGAGTAAGACCGCATTGCCCGCGCACAAGGAAAAGCAGTTGGACATCAGGATAGAGAAAGACCCGGCAGGCGCCCACCCGGCGAAGCAGACAGCGACGAAACAGCCGCAGACGCAGGCAAAAAATGAATCCGCGCCGCCGGCGAATGCAAAAGCATCCCGCTATTCGCTCCAGCTTTCGTCATACCCCGATAAAGCAACGGCCGAGCATGATGTAAAAATGATGAAGCAACGGGGGTATGCGGCGTTTTTCGTCTCAGCAGAGTTAGGGGAGAAGGGCACGTGGTATCGTGTAAGGCTCGGCAGTTTCAC
>JBGPUS010000142.1:0-6092 GCA_041491325.1 Nitrospirota bacterium
GGAAGGCAGGCTCAAGCAAAATACCCTCGTGGCCACGGTCATGAGCAATCTCGGTTTGGAACTGATGATGCAAAAGGCAGGCGGTAAACTCGTCCGCTCCGCCGTCGGCGACCGCTACGTCATGGAAAAAATGATCGAGGGCGGATACAACCTGGGCGGCGAGCAGTCCGGCCACATTATTTTCCTCGACAACAACACCACCGGCGACGGCCTTATCTCCGCGCTCCAGGTGCTCTCGATCATGAAACAGACCGGCAAACCCCTGTCCGAACTGGCCCAATGCATGAAGACTTATCCGCAGATCCTCGTCAACGTCAAAGTGAAAGAACGGCGCGAACTCGCGACCATCCCCGAAGTAGCGAAACGCATGGCCGAACTGGAGAAAAAGCTCGACGGCACCGGCCGCCTCCTCGTACGCTACTCCGGGACCGAACCCAAGGTGCGGGTCATGATCGAAGGAGAGGACCAGAACGAAATAAAAGCGCTCGCCGATGGACTCGCGGGGATCATTAAAGAGAAGCTGGGATAGAGCCTGTAAATCCATTTCATTTTTAGGACACACCTTATCAGCGAGGGCCGCTTCTTTACCCTTGGATAGGTGCCCCTTGACCTGCCCATCCTTTTTAGTGAAGTTAGCATTCCCGTAAGCGACTGAAAGACAACCAAGGCAAGGCATTCGACTCTCTTTACCATTGATAAAAAACGACCCATATGATAGTATCAAAATATACACAATGCGGCGGTGCGGCGTGCAAAGGAGCGTAGTATGGTTGCAATTGATTATGATCTGATTGTCTTCAAGGAAGACGATACGTTCGTGGCTTATTGCCCCGAATTGGATGTCTCAAGTTGCGGGAACACGGTTGAGCAAGCGAAAGATATGCTAAAAAACGCCGTCCGGCTTTTCCTGGAAGAAATCGAAAAGATGGGCACGCTTGACGATGTCCTCCTGGAATCCCGCTACCGGAAAGACCCCAATGGGCGTTGGCTCCCGCCGCGTCTGATCGCAACAGAATTGGTAAGCGTATAGTAATATGCCGAAAATAAACCCTCTTCCCGCCGGGAAACTCAGGAAACTTTTCGAAAAGGCCGGGTTCACACTTGTACGGACAGAGGGCGATCATTTCGTGTATACAAAGCCGGGCGTTCCTAGACCGGTCGTGATACCGGATTGGTCCACGGTGCCGGTATTCATCATCAAAAACAATATGAGGACAGCCGGCATGTCGCGTGATGAATATTTTGCTTTTCTGGAACAAATATGATTAGCACCATTCGAAATCCATACGCTCTATGCACAAACCCGTCATCCCAATCACGCTTGCCTACATTGTCGGCCTTCTGCTCGGCCACGGGTTTCTCTACTTTCCTTACTCACTCTGCATCCTTCTAGTCTTCGGCATTCTGACCGCGGCAACATCAATTTACATTGACAAGTTGACGCTGCGCCGTGCCCTCCTCATCACGCTACCCGGACTTTTAGGCATGGCCGCCTACCTCTATTCCGCGGCTTGGTTCCCCTCGGATCATTACACCCGCGCCTTCAAGCTCGATAAGACTGAGCATGAGCTCTCCGGCACGATCAGTTCCCCCCTGGACCGCGATCCGGGAAGAACTGCCTTTGTCCTGGACCTGGCTGATATTGATGGAACACACGTGACCGGCAAGGTACGCGTAAGCGTGCGCGAGGAAATTGCATGTGTCGGTTACGGGGATACCGTGCGGGTCACCGGCAAATTGTTCCAGCCGAGGAGTTTCAGCAATCCCGGGGGATTCGACTACCCAGCCTATCTGGCGCTGAGCGGCATCTATTACACGGTCAGCATCAAGGACTTCAGTAAGGTACGGGTCCTCAAGCAAGGAAGAGGAATATTCAGGTCTATTCAGGACTGGCGCGAGCGCATCCGGCAGTCCTTTCTCGCGTCGACCTCGGGGCGGGGATCGGCTATTCTCCAGGCCATGGTAATCGGCGAAGAAGGCGGGCTCACCGAGGATTTGCGGGACCAATTCATGGCCGCCGGGGTCACGCATATCATCTCTATATCCGGATCGCATTTGGGCATGGTGGCTGTTCTCTGTTTCGGCCTCCTGAGAAGCCTGTTGTTCCTTCTGCCGGAGCGTTATTACCACCGCTTGACTTTATATGCGGACCCGAAAAAAATCGCCGCGTGGCTCACGCTCCCCATCGTGGTCTTTTACACGCTTCTTGCCGGTGGCCAGATGGCCACGGTCCGATCCCTTCTCATGATCTCAGCGGGACTTCTGGCGCTCATTCTAGACCGGGAGAACGCGCTTCTCCATTCTCTCGCGGTCGCCGCCCTGGTCATCCTCATTGTCAGTCCGCAGGCGATCTTTGATATTTCGTTCCAGCTCTCGTATCTATCCGTGCTGGTCATCGGCCGGATAGTCACTCTCTGGAGCGACCTGGAGCTCAAGGCCCAGGGCCCGCTGCAAAAGCTCAGGAACAACACCGTGCTTCTGGTTATCATTTCTCTCGCCGCGAGCTTTGCAACCGGACCGCTTGTGGCGCACTACTTCAACCAATTCTCCTTCGCGGGCATCATCTCCAACATTGTCGTGGTGCCTTTTGCAGGCATGGTCGTCGTACCGCTGGGACTTTTCTCGGCGGTCCTGTCTCTCTTTGTCGGTGCTCTTCCCCTGGCCGCCGTAAATCAATTTGCCGCCGAGGCCTTTGTGAGTATGGTTGCATTCTTTTCCCGCCTGCCCTTCGCGGAAATTCATCCGCCGGCGCCCGGTTTGGCATGGCTGCTCCTCTATACGCTCTTCCTCTATTCTCTTGCGGCCTTTGCGGAGGTCCGTCTGCGGTCGCGGTTCAAACCATTTGCAAGCTCCGCGCGATTTCCGAGGACCCCGCTTGTTGTTATGGCCGTCTCCGGGACCGTATCGGCCCTTGCGCTCGTGTTTTTTTTGATGCCGCTCCGGAGCGCCGAGCTCCACTTCCCCGATGTCGGCCAGGGAGACTGCGCGCTCATTCGGCTTCGTTCCGGAAAGACGGTCCTGATCGACGGCGGGGGCACGTATGACAACCGTTTCGACATAGGCCGGCGCGTCGTTGCGCCCTATCTCTGGAACGAGGGCGTCCGGACAATCGATCTGGTGGTCTTGTCTCACCCGCATCCCGACCATATGAACGGGCTCAAGTTCATCCTGCGCAAATTCAAGGTAGGCGAAGTCTGGGAAAGCGAAAGGGACGTCGAGCTCCCGGGATACGAGGAATTCAGGAGGACCATTACGGAAAGGAACATCCGCAGAAGGACCGTCTCCGCGGATGACGGCCCTTTACTGCTCGGCGAAGCCGAACTGCAAGTGCTCCATCCTGCTCCGACGTTCACTGCCCATGACCGGAAGGCGTACATGGCGGAAAACAACCGTTCTCTCGTCCTTCGCGCGGCCTTCGACCGTAAAACCTTTTTATTTACCGGCGATATCGGGGAGGAAGCCGAACGACAAATCGCCGACGTCATGCATGAAGCACACTGCGATCTGGTCAAAGTCCCGCATCACGGCAGCAAAACTTCGAGCAGCGACGTCTTCGTGTCCAAAACGCGGCCCGAAGTCGCTGTGGTGACCTGCGGCAAAGGAAATACGTATGGCCACCCGTCGGCCGAAGTCATCGCGCGTTATGAAACGATAGGGGCACGAATCTTCCGGACCGATCTTGACGGCGCAATAACGGTGCGGATCAAGGACGGCATGCTGGATGCGGCGCGATGGCGCGAGCTCGTGCTGGAGCGGATTGATCTTCAGGAGTTTACCGCGTGGCACGGGGGAGAAAAGGAGAACGTGCGCAGAATTACAAGCAGGGTGAGATCGGCTCTTCTATAAAAAAAGATCAGGGCAACGGCGCTTTTAAGGGGTACACCTTCAGGAAGTTAAGAAACTCCTTGGCCGTATTGGTGCAATAATTCCGTTTCGGCGAGATAATACTGAAGTTCCAATGGAACTTGAGGTCTTTGAACGTTGTGGCCTTCACGACGCCGCACTTGATCGCTTGGCGCGCGGACCAGGACGAAACAATTGAGACCCCGACCCCGTCGGCTACCGCCCCGATGATCGACTCGGTGCTGCCGAGCACAAGCGATATCTTGAGATGGTCGAACTTGACACAGTGCTCTTCCAGGTGCTTCAGTATCATCTGGCGCATGGAAGACCCCTCTTCGCGCATAATGAACGGTTCCTTGACAAGCTCCGTGCAGGGAATGTTGCGACGGTCGGCCCAGGGGTGCGCGGGTGAAAGAATAACAACGAGCTCATCCGAAAGAAAAGGCTCGACGGAAAAACGTTGTTTACTCGCGTCCCCGGACACCAGTGCGATATCGATCTCGCCCGCATTCAGCTTCTCGGTAATGTTCTTTGCATTTCCCACCACGAGGGAGATGTTGACCTGGGGCATTTTTTTCTTGAACGCCGAGATGATCGAGGGGAGGATGTAATTACCGATCGTGGTGCTCGCGCCGATAGAGAGAGAGCCTTTGATCGAGCCGGTAATCTCGCTGATATTTTCCTGCGCTTCGGCGTAAAGCGCCAGGATTTCCTTGGCCCGCTTGTAAAGGATCTCTCCCGCGGGCGTCAGATTAACGGCGTTGCCCGACCGGTCGAACAGCCGCGTCTCGTAGAGCTCTTCCATGGCCTGCACTTGAAGACTGACGGCCGGCTGAGTAAGGTGGATGATCTCCGAGGCCTTGGAAAAACTTCTTTGTTCAGCTACCGCGCAGAACACTCTCAGTTTATAGTCTTCCATAAGTTATTAATTATACGAGGGTTTTTTACTCGGTCCTTATCAGAGGCGCAAACGGAAATTACCAACTCCTGTCTTTTAAACAGTGGGTAACTATAAATCAAACTGCCATACTTGTCAAGCTCTATGTCAAGCCCATTACCTCCCCCTTGGAAGGCCACCGTCAAATGCTTTAGGGCACGCCGGAGAGAAAGGCCAACAACCTCTTTCTCACTGCGTCATCTTCCTGGGCAGTCACATGCCCCGGGATCGCTGTTTCCCATAATTGCTTTGGTTGCAGCGCCGTCTCGTATAAGATACGGCCGTGGTGCTCGGGAATGACGGGGTCCCCGGCCCCGTGAATGATGACGACGGGGACCGGCGCGACATTTTGTATGTATTTTATGGGGCTGTAATCGTCATTAACCAGATACGACAGCGGATACTGGAACGGCCACCCCACGATCGACTCGGCGATCTTCTCACGCGCTATGGCGCGGTAGCTCGAAAACGGGCTGTCGAGGATGAGCGCTTTCAGGCGGTTTTTGTAAGGAGAACGGCTGACCGTATAAACCGCCACCGCCGCGCCGAGACTTTTTCCGAAAATGAAGATTCGGTGTCGGCTGTCGTGCGGAAGCCGGAAAAGCAGCGTTTCCAGGGCTGCCTCGGCGTCGAGATGAACCCCCAGTACATCCGGCGCGCCTTCCGACCGCCCGTATCCCCGATAATCAAAAATGAAGATGTTGTAGCCCGCGTCGATCAGCCAGAGGTCGAGTTTTGCGTGCGTGCTCATGTTCTCGACGTTTCCGTGGCATACGAGGATAGTCCCTCGCGCTTCCCGCGCCTGAAAGAACCAGCCGTGGAGAGTCAGCCCGTCAGCCGACTTCATATAAACATCCTGAGGGGAATAACTCAGCACCGCGGAGTTGCTGATAATTCTTTTACTCGGATTGAAAAAAAGACGGGTACATCCCGCCGCAAGCAGGACAAGAGTGATGGCGGCTGCGAGCGCGGCGATCTTACGCAAAGGCAGTCGGACACGCATGGACGCGGGCCGAACGGATTTCTTTTCGAGAGTGCTTACTCTCGGACTCTCCCGGCCGGTTTTTGACATTGCCGCGCTCATCACGCACAGAAAAATGAGCAGCCCCTGCCCGATCTCGCCGGCGATGGTTTGACCTATTGCTACCTTTGCGGATGAAACTCTCTGAAGCAGCGCCTTCATATCTGATTATTCATAGCATGTTCCGGGCGAAGCGTCAATATTTTTTCAGCATAAATCGCTTGCAATGCCGACACGCCGGGATTACTATTCTTTCGGGAATCATAAGGGAATCCTTTTCGCTATGACTCA
>JBGPUS010000143.1:0-6075 GCA_041491325.1 Nitrospirota bacterium
CGTGCCGGGCGACATCGTGGCCGCGGAGATCATTGTTTACCCGCTTCGCGGCAGACCGCCTGAAGGAAGAATCGTCCGGGTCATCGGAAAACCGGGAGAACCCGGCATCGACTCCGAGGTCATCATCGAGCAATACGAACTCCCCGTGGAATTTTCTTCCTCGGTGATCAAGGAAGCGGAAGCCGTGCCGCAGCAGGTGCCCGCTTCCATGCTCAAAGGCAGGCGCGACCTTCGGGACCTGCCGACCGTTACCATTGACGGCGAGAAGGCGCGCGACTTCGACGACGCGATCTCCATAGAAAAGATCAAGACGGGCTACCGCCTCTGGGTGCATATCGCGGACGTGGCCCATTACGTGAAACAGGGAACCCTCCTCGATGAGGAGGCGTATCAGCGCGGAACGAGCGTGTATCTTCCGGACCGCGCCATCCCCATGCTGCCCACGGCGCTCTCGAACGGCATCTGCAGCCTGAACCCGAACGTGGACCGGCTCACGCTCACCTGCGAGCTGGAGGTTTCCCCCGCGGGCGACATTCTGAAATACGATATTTACGAGAGCGTCATCAACAGCAACGAGCGTATGACCTACACTGCGGTGCGCGAGCTCCTCGCGGATCGCGACCCGGCCCAGCGCAAACGATACGACGCCCTCCTCGCGGAGTTCGAGCTCATGGGCGAACTCATGGAAATTCTTCGCGCAAAACGCGCGAAGCGGGGGAGCATCGATTTTGATCTCCCGGAGCCGGAGATTGTGCTCGATTTGCAGGGCCGCATCGCCGATATCATCAGGGCCGAGCGGAACCTGGCGCACCAGATCGTCGAGGAATTCATGCTTGCCGCGAACGAAGCCGTGGCCCGGCACATCGAGGACAAGGAAGCCCCCTTCATCTACCGCATCCACGAAGAGCCTGCGGAAGAAAAATTAGCGGACCTTGCCGAGTTCCTCGCAAGCCTCGGCATCTCCCTGCCCCTGACGAAAAAAATACGGCCCCTGCACCTGCAAAAGGCGGTGGCCAAGGCAAAAGGCACTCCGGAGGAGACCTTGATCAACACGGTGCTGCTCCGGACCATGAAGCAGGCCCGGTACTCGGCGGAAAATGTGGGCCACTTCGGACTCGCCGCCGAAACCTATACGCACTTCACCTCGCCGATCCGCCGCTACCCGGACCTCATCGTCCACCGCATCCTTAAAGCGGACCTGCAGGGTAAATTAAAGGACCCGGCGTACCGGGAAAAGCTCGCCGAGACGCTGCCGGAATCAGCGCTCCACTGTTCCAGCCGGGAGCGAAAAGCCATGGAAGCCGAACGGGACGTGATAACCATGCTGAAGCTCCGTTTCATGGAAGACAAGCTCGGCGAGGTGTTCGAGGGCATCATTACCGGCGTGGCCCAGTTCGGGTTCTTCGTGCAGCTTCGCGGACTGTTCGTGGAAGGGCTCGTGCATGTCTCGACGCTCACGGACGATTATTATCATTACGTGGAAAAGCAGCACACGCTGCGGGGTGAAAGAAAAAAACGCGCGTACCGCATCGGCGATGCCGTGAGCGTCCGCGTGGACCGCGTGGACACGGTCCGAAAGAGGATTGATTTTTCGCTGGAACAGAAGTAGGGGAAAATACGGTAACACAGGAGCATCGAAAAAACGGCGGTTGGAACCACGGATAAACACAGATGAAAAGCAAGAACAGTAATTTAGTTCCTTTAAGGTTCTCACCCACCTGGTGACACAGGAATTTGATTTATGTTTTTGAATTATCCGTGTTTATCTGAGTCTCGCGCCCAGCGTTTATGAGCCTGCACCCAACGCTTATGAGTGCAAAGCGCGAATGTGGGGCGCGCTTGCCGCGAATGCAGGGTATCATCTGTGGTTAACTGATTTTTTTAGGATTACATCCGTATCGTCGTTTCGCGGTCTTTCGCGGCTAGCCCGATGCTGAAATCCGCGGCCTTTTGCGGATCCTGGGGATCATACATCCTCGCATAGGGGTCCGTCACCAGCAATTCCCTGGCCTTGCTCACCGTGGCGGTGTCATCCAGTCCGATATTTTTCAGGTGGAGCCCCTCCCGGGTCATGGTAAAAACCCGGAACGCGCACGGGTACGTCACGATTGCGGGGTCCGACACGTACGTGATCCTGCCTTCGGTTATGACGCTGGACGCATGATGATGGCCGGAGACCACTACTCTGACGTTCGGGTACCGGGCCAGAACGCTTCGGACCTCCGCGTGGTTCTTCACCAGCCAGAACGACCAATCGGGCGTGTTATCCCTCGGCGTGGCAGGCATCAGCAACTGGTGCGTAAAAATAATGATGAGCTTTTTGCTTTTATTCGCCTTGAGCTCGCTTTCGAGCCAGGCGAGTTCCTTGCGGCTCGCTTCGCCGTAAGGCATCCCGTCAACCGTAACGTCGAGTCCGATGGCCCTCACACCCCGCGCGGCATCGAACGCCCAGGACGATCGGCCCGGTCTGAGCCCCCTTCCCTTCCATATATTGAGATAATCAGCCCGCTTTAGCTTCGATACGCCGCTGACGGGCGATACCTCGGTGTTGCCCAGGAGAATGTAAATAGGCATACTGAGGTGTGTCTTCGTCCATTCCTGGAACACCACGAGCGATTCCTTGTCCCGGGGACCGTAATGGATCTGGTCTCCGCCGAAGACGACAAAATTCAATTTCGGAAGCCGCACAAGCTGGCGCAGGGCGTTGATGAACAGCGGCACGCTCTTTTCCCGGTGCTGCCAATTGCTCTCGCCGTGCACATCGAGATGCAGATCGGCAATGTGGGCAAAACTGAACGGAGCAACATCCAACGCCTCCGCAAAAGGGATAAACAGCTCCCCGGCCGCAAGTGAAACGCCCGCTGCCGCGACACCCTTTAAGAATTTACGCCTGTTCATTCGCACCTCATCTCTTCCGGTATTCAATGAATCAAATTGACACATTCGCGAATCGATGTCAAGAGCAAAAAGGAGAGGATAGGAAATGCTTCGATTTTACCGTATGCTAAGAAGCCGCGAATTATCGCACCTGTTCGCGAAGGCTATTCCGCGGCCTTACGGACCTTCCGAAACATCCTGCTGAGGGCCGGGAGCTGATAACGTGCGTTCAAGCCGCTGGGGTTCGGCAGAACCCAAATCCGTGTCGAGCCAACATGCTCCTCCTGAAGGCCGAAGGCGGCTTTCGGCTTTCCAAAGGCGATGCGAAAGGCCTCGATGCCGAGAATTGCCACCACGCGAGGCTGATTGCGCCTGATTTTCGCCTTCAAGCGTAGGCCTCCTGTCTTCAGTTCCTGTTGGTCAAGCTCTGTTGCTGCCGCCGTCGACCTGTTCACAATATTCGTAATTCCATACCCGTGCTTCAGCAGTTCCTGCTCCTCGACAGGAGAAAGCTGCCGCGCAGTGAACCCCGCCTTGTGCAGGGCAGGCCAGAACCGGTTTCCCGGACGGGCAAAATGGTGCCCTACGGCTCCGGAATACAGACCGGGATTGATACCAACGAACAGCACCTTCAGCCGGCGAGCAATGACGTCCGGGACAGATTTCCCGTATGCTTCGAGAAGCTGGGCCTTCGTGGGTTTCGCGATTTTGACGGACAAAGGCTCCGGTGCTCGGTTCTTTTTCATAAGAATGCTTGCGAGGAATCAGTGGACTGTTCTCTCAAAATGGCCGTGATGTTTGCCTTGCGATTCGTTACTCGCCCATGACGAGCGCCGTCATCATGGCAACGGACCAGACCATGTCCGAAAGGGAAAGTTGAAAATCGACCGTGGAATCGAAAAAGAGCCCGGCTCGAGCGGGATATTCTTCATCCTGAAGCCACAGAATGATCGTCACAGGCACGCGAGGCAGCGGGTAGAGACGGACTGACGCGTCGCCATACGAGGCGAGCTCCGAACCGAACTGCAAACCCCGTTCGATGAAGGCCGTTTTATCACGACCAAAGCGGTCCTCGATGCGATCCAGAGGCAGAACGTGGGTCCCCGAAAAGAAGCGCTGGCCGCCTTTCACATCGAGAGGCCTGATAAGCCGTCCGGTAGCCGGAATATTCTTTGCGCTGGTCATATACCACAAGACCGCGAGCCTGAAAAAATCTTTGTATCGTTCGAGAAAAAGACCTGACTTCGGATCGCTGCTGGCTATCGTTTTCGTGTCGAGCGATACGGTGAAATCAATGCCAAAGGCCTCTACCGTATAAGTCCGGGACGATTCATCGTATGCTGCCATGGCGCCGGAGCAAACGTCTTTCGGCCTTAAACCCGTAAGGGTTTCCCACGCTTTAGCTTCTCCCCATACGGTTTTCAAGGGGACAAGCTCCGGCTTGCTGTCCTGTTTTTTAATCCGATGTTCAATGTGTTGTTTCAAACCAGGCCCCTTGATTGAACAAAATATACATTAACCATACCATAGCACGCGGCATTTGTCACCCTTGCGAATACCGCACAACAAGCAGCGCCAAGCCGGGGTTTATTTCAAAAAGAAGACCATACGCTGTGATGTTTTTTCTATCTAAATGCCGATAGAAAGTGTAAAGTGACTGCCTTATGCAAACACAAGGATGTTTTCTCAATCGGACATCTGATAATCGAGGTTATTCCCATGGATCCGTTAAGTAAAACGCAAAAGAAAAAAGATGCTCTGGCTTTACAACTACTCGGAGCGTCGCTGGTAAAACTGTCCGTTGAGCAGATAAAGAAAATCGACCTGCCTGAGAAAATGTTTCAGGCAGTCATCCTGGCGAAGAAGATCACGAAACATACTGCACTCAACAGGCAGATGCAGCATATCGGCGTATTGATGCGGAAATATGATCCAACGGCCATTAAAGAAGCTCTTCAGAGAATTGAGCAGGGAAACCGCAGAAGCCTCTAGAATATAGAGATCAGTTTTTCCGTCACGTGTTGCCAAGGTAGTTTAACCGACGCTGTATATTCCGCCAAGAGCCGTATCACCTGATCTTAAAACTAAAACGTCATCCCCATATTTTAACTCGAAATAAATGTCCTGTTGAAATTGCGCGTGGGCTATGCTATTGTACTCACCATGAAGGAGCTGCTCAAACAACTGCCGGCTGTTGATGAGGTCCTGAAAGAAGAACGAGTGAAAACATGGCTTGCGGCCTACCCCCGGGTCCTGGTGCTCGATGCGATCAGGACCACTCTCGACCGCAGGCGCATGGCCATACTCCAACCGGGGGGACCATCTTCGGCAGGAGCGAGCGAACAATTAGTATCCCTTCCGGGGCTCCTCGACGGGGCTGAGGTGACTCTCAAGGAACTTATTGAACCGAGTCTTCGCCGCGTGATCAACGCAACCGGCGTGGTCATACATACCAACCTCGGTCGTTCCCCCCTGTCGGACAAGGCTGTTGCGCGCGTCGCGGAAATAAGCCGGAGCTATTCGAACCTCGAATACGATATACAGGCAGGCGAACGCGGCAAGCGCTATTCGCATCTCGAGCGAATCCTGAGACGTCTCACCGGCGTCGAAGCCGCCACCGCCGTCAACAATAACGCCGCCGCCGTGCTCCTTTGCCTGAACACGCTTGCGCGCGGCAAAGAGGTGATCGTGTCCCGCGGTGAGCTGGTTGAGATCGGAGGGTCGTTCCGGGTGCCTGAGGTGATGGAACGAAGCGGAGCGATTCTTCGTGAAGTCGGCGCCACAAATAAGACCCATCCCAAGGATTACGAAAAGGCGATCAACGAAAACACCGGGCTGCTGCTCAAGGTCCATACCAGCAATTATAAGATCGTCGGATTCACCAAGGAAGTATCGCCTGAGGAATTAGCAACGCTCGGCAAGAAGCATTCGATTCCCGTGATGTGGGACCTGGGAAGCGGCAGTTTCCTGGACCTCGCCGCGTACGGGGCAGGCAACGAGCCGACGGTCCAGCAGGCGGTGGAATCCGGCGTGGATGTGCTCACGTTCAGCGGCGATAAACTGCTCGGCGGACCGCAGGCCGGCCTGATTCTCGGCAGGACAACCGCGCTCGACCCGATCCGGTCCAATCCCCTTGCCCGCGCGCTCCGGATAGACAAACTCACCCTCGCCGCGCTCGAAGCCACGCTGAGCGAGTAC
>JBGPUS010000144.1:0-6034 GCA_041491325.1 Nitrospirota bacterium
CCGAACCTTCCGCTTTCCGAAACCCGGGGCGTGCGCATCACGCGGCTGGGCAAGCGTATCTATCACCAAATGACGGTGGAACGGGTTGACCCGCGAGGCAAGAAATATTACTGGATCGGCGGCGGAGAGCCGGACTGGGAGCGGGAAGAGGGCACGGATTTCGACGCCGTGGACCGCAAGATGGTCTCGATTACGCCGCTCCATCTCGATCTCACCGACTATTCCTCGTTCGATAGACTGCGGTCCCTGGAAACGATGACGTTCACGCTGCCGGGGGGCGAGTGATACGGTACGAAAAAGAGCGCAGCCGCATGGTGGCGGAACAGCTCGTTGCCCGGGGCGTCAAAGACGAACGGGTCCTGGCCGCCATGCGCAAGGTGCCGCGCCACGAATTTCTGCCCGAGGCCTTGCGCGGCATGGCCTACCAGGACAGCGCGCTTCCGCTCGGCGAAAGTCAGACCATGTCCCAACCATATATGGTCGGGCTCATGACGGAGCTTCTCGGACTTACCGGCGTCGAGCGGGTCCTTGAGATCGGGACCGGGTCCGGGTACCAGGCGGCCGTGCTTGCCGAGCTATGCGCAAAAGTATATACGGTCGAGCGTATCAAGACCATTGCGGACAGGGCCAGGGCCTCCCTCGACAAGCTCGGGTACAGGACCGTCGCCCTCAAGGTCTACGACGGCACGTACGGGTGGAAAGAGTTTGCGCCCTTCGACGCAATCCTGGTGACGGCCGGCGCTCCCGAGGTCCCGGCGCCGCTTGTGGAACAGCTGAAAGAGGGCGGCCGCATGGTGATTCCCGTGGGAGACCGGTTCGGCCAGCGCCTGTTGAAAATAGTGAAAATCGCGGACGGGCCGCGGACCGAGCAGAGCATTCCCTGTTTGTTCGTGCCGCTCATCGGGAATCATGGGTGGAAAGAGTAACGCGTCGGTTTACCATTTTATCAGGGGAGTGTGGCCATGCCTTTGGAAAAAATAGTTGTAGAAATCATCTTTGCCGTCGTATTGCAGGCTGTGGCGTCTTCGTTCTGGGCGTGCGTTAAGTATCACCGCTTGCGGGAACGGTTATTGGTGAACTATGAAACCTTGCAGGGGACGATCAGTAAAGAAGACAAGAGCGTTCTTGAGCGGGAGTCAGGGAAAATACAGCCTGCGGGAACATCGTACGCTGCCGCCATGGAAGCAGCGCTTGCAGAAGGAAGTAAGGTCCAGAACAAGAGGATGCTTATCCTCTCCATCCCCATCGCCGCGATTTTTGCGGGTAGTTACTTCTTGGGGGCGACGTATCTCTCCATAAGCGTTTCTTTATTTTTTATCCTCGCGGTATTTCCCCTTACGGAAGCTGTTCGGACAAAGGTATTCGGCGACCTGCTCAAGGTTTCTTTGATAATCTACCGGTGGAATCTCGAAAACGCGGAAGCATGCAGGCGGTTTTGCAACGATGAACGCCCTGTGTTCAAAAACATCTACAAAGTAATAACCGAACTATGATACACGATGAACATATCATGGATGGCGCTAAAAGAGGGAAGGGGCAGGTTACTCCAGAACAAGCAGCTGCTTACCAAGAGAAGCGGCTAAGACGGGCGAGAAATGAAAATTGTTTGCTCCTGCAGTAGATTTCCCTCTATTTTTCCTCAGCTCTTCCTGTCATATCTGAATTGATCACCTGATACACAAGCGATAACCCCATCCCGAGGGCAGAACCCATCAATGCGCCGGCAAGAACGTCCGTAGGATAATGAACGCCAAGATAAAGGCGGGAAAAAGCGATGAGCGACGCGAGCAGCAAGGGATAGAAACGCCAGATGAGAATGATATATTCACGGGTAAGAAAAAAAAGCGGCAGGGCCACGGCAAACGACGTGATTGAGTGTCCTGACGGCAGGGAAAAGGACTTCGGACATGCAATAATCAGTCTGAGCCCCTCGATTGCCCTGCATGGCCTCGTCCGCGCGGCAGCGACCTTCACCGCCTCTTCTACCCACGTCGCGAGGTATACGGCGCACACGGCGATCGCTATGGTCCAGAGCGCTGTTCCTAAATAGGCTTTCCCTTGTTTGTTTTTTTGTTTTGTCGCCCGCAAGAGCACGGCAAGAAGAAAAGGAATGATGAGGAGGTAACCCCGCGCGGAAAGCGCGGGCATGATAATATCGAACAGCCCGTTTGCGGTCCCTTGATTGATGAGGAGCAGGAGTTGCGTGTCCAGGGATTGGATGGTCATGATTTCATGGCGTGGCTATGCGTTCTTCGCGCCGCACTTGATGACATGCGTGTCGCTGATTTCAATCAGCCCTTTTTCAACGATCGACGTGAGTTCCGCCAAGATGACGTTTATCATTTCTTCCGTATCAACGACCTCGATCTTGACCGGAAGGGTGGTGGAGAGCTCCAGGATCTTCGCGGTATGCAGTTTCCCCGTGATTCCATAACCCGCAACTCCGCGGAACACGCTTGCCCCGGCAATTTTTCGCTGCGCCAGGACGTCCAGAACCGCTTCATACACGGGTTTGCCGTGAAGCTTTTCAGTCTCGTCCACATAGATGGTAAGCTTCCTTGCCGGTCCGGGTTTAAGCATGTCTGGTTCCTTTCCTTATGTGCGGCCGCTTGAAAACCTGCGCATTAAACACTCTTCGCGATGACCTCGCCCAGTTTCAGGGCAATGAAACCGGCCAGGACACTGAAAACGACGTTTAAACCCGCGAGCAATAATTCTCCGTCTTTAAGGAGCGCTCCCGTTTCGTATTCGAACGTGGAGAACGTGGTATAGGCTCCCAGAAATCCGACTACGAGAAGCAACCTCCACTGCGGGTTTACCATGAAGCGTTCCGCCAGCAGGGTCATGAGCAGCCCGATTAGGAAACTGCCGGACACGTTTATGACAAAGGTGCCGAGCGGGAAACTCCTGCCCCACCGCTCTCCGATCCAGACGGCTAGAATATAACGGGTGATCGCGCCGATAAAACCGCCGACGCCGATGAGCAAATAAGTCATTTTCCACGACCTCAGATAAGTACTGTATCAGATATTTTTTTCTTGTTCAACAAAAATCCTTCGTGTGTTTCCTTCAATCGGGCGAGAGGCCTTGCCGCCCCAGCACGGGCTTTCTGAAGGAGTTGATTCCTGCAATTGAAGGGAATATCGTCCGTAAAGTTGTTGACGATACAGGTAAAAGTTGCTATCATGCGCACATATTATTAAAGCAGCAATTTAGCAGCATGAAACAGGGAGAGACGAAGGCACTATGTGTGTTTTTAGACGATCAATCCATGCGCTTTTGACGCTTTCGGTCATTGTTTTTTTCCCCCTCGTCGGTCAGGCCGAGCCCGACCCGGCCCCTCCGGCCACTCAGGTCAGCGATGAAATGATGCTTTTTCAGGAGATACCCTCGGTCTACGGCGCGTCGAAATACGAGCAAAAGGTGACCGAGGCGCCCTCATCAGTGAGTATTGTGACAGCGTCGGAGATCAAGAAATACGGCTACCGCACTCTGGCGGACATCCTGCGCAGTGTGAGGAGCTTTTATGTCACCTATGACCGGAACTACAGCTTTGTGGGCGTGCGGGGGTTCGGGCGGCCCGCGGATTACAATAACCGAATTCTGCTGCTTGTCGACGGGCACCGGACGGATGACAATCTGTATGACATGGCTTTTATCGGCACCGATGCCGTGCTGGACGTGGATCTTATAGACCGTGTCGAGATTATTCGGGGGCCGGGTTCGTCCCTGTACGGGACCAATGCCTTGTTTGCGGTCGTGAACGTCATTACGCGGCGCGGCAGGGACCTGCAGGCCCTGGAGACCTCGGGAGAGGCGGCAAGTTACGATACCTATAAGGGCAGGCTGACCTACGGAGACCGGTATCAAAACGGGTTTGAGACCATCGTGTCGGGCACGTTGTACGACAGCAAGGGCCAGAAGAGCCTTTATTTTCCTGAATACGATGCGCCCGCGACCAACAACGGAAAAACCAACAACACCGATTATGACCGGTTTCACAGCTTTTTCACAAAAACGTCTTATAAGGATTTCACGTTCGAAGCCGCTTATAACTCGAGGACCAAGGGCATCCCTACCGGCGCCTTTCAAACCGACTTCAATAATCCGGACAACAAAACCACCGACACCCGCGGGTACCTGGACCTTCGGTACGAACGAGCCGTCGGCAGGAACACGGACATAACGGCCAGGGTGTTCTACGATTCTTATAAATATACCGGCACGTATATCATCTCCGGCACGGAGAACCGGGATTGGGGTTACGGCGAATGGTGGGGAGGCGAACTCAAGCTTTCCTCACGGCTTTTTGACGTTCATCGGCTCATCCTCGGGACCGAGTATACGTACAATAACAGGCTGGACCAGGAAAATTACGATGTCTCTCCCCCCTCCCAGCGCTATCTTGACGATCATCGGCGTTCGCAGATAGGGGCCGCCTATCTCCAGGACGAATTCACCATCATCAAGAATACGCTGCTCCTGAACGCGGGGGTGCGCTACGACCACTTCGACACATTCGGCGGGACGACGAACCCGAGAGTGGCGCTTATCGTCACCCCACAGGAAAAGAGCACGATCAAGGCGCTGTACGGCACGGCGTTTCGCGCTCCCAGTCCCTTTGAACTGTATTATCAAAGCCCGCCGACGAATGCGTCCAATCCCGACCTCAAGCCCGAAAAGATCAAGACCTACGAACTGGTGTATGAGCAATACCTGGCGGACCGTTTCCGGGCGACAGCGGCGGGTTTTTATTACGAAATCACCGACCTCATCGACCAGACCGAAACCCAGCTCGGCAGCGGGGTATCCGTTTTCAGGAATCTCGGTAAGGTGAAATCTCGCGGCTTTGAGTTGGAATTGGAAAACAAGTGGGCGAACGGCGTGGAGGGCAGGATCAGTTATACGCTCCAGCGGGCCATCAATGCAGACACGAACGAGCTTCTTTCCAATTCACCGGAACATCTGGCAAAACTCGCTCTGAACGTTCCCGTTATGCAGGACAGGATATTTGCCGGCATCGAGGAACACTACATGAGCAAGCGAAAGACCTTGTCCGGCGCGGATACGCAGGATTTTTATATCACCAATATCACCCTCTATACTCAGCGGATCGTAAAAAATTTCGAGCTGTCCGCGAGCGTTTATAACCTCTTTGACGTGAAATACGGCGATCCTGTGTCGCAAGATTTCGCGCAGCAATCTATTGTCCAGGACGGCCGCACCTACCGGCTGAAGCTAACCTATGTCTTTTAACTGCGGGACAGGTCCATGACCGTCATGCTCAAAAAAGCGTTCTCCGTGATGGCTGCTTCGCTTCTCGCATGTTTCCTGGCTTCGGGGACTGCCGGAGCCGGCGATAAGATCGCCGTACTCGTCAGCTCCTCAACGCCTCCTTTTGAGGAGACGCTGGCGGGGTTCCGGGATTACCTCGC
Source organism: Nitrospirota bacterium (assembly GCA_041491325.1). Lineage (GTDB taxonomy): Bacteria > Nitrospirota > UBA9217 > UBA9217 > UBA9217 > JBAZLV01. The sequence continues at coordinate 5,436 of JBGPUS010000144.1, forward strand.
CCGGCAGGGCATTCGGGTGGAGTACGAGGTGTATCGTCTCGACGGTGACGTGGCCCAGGCGGACCTGGCGATACAGAAAATCAAACAGGGCAAAGCGCGCGCAATTTTAGCCCTGGGCTCGCTCGGAATGCAGGCGGCGGCCCAGAACGCCCCCGAGATACCGGTTGTTTCCTGCCTGGTTCTGCGGCCGGATACCATCGTCAAGGCCCCGAATGCCACCGGAGTGGGACTCGAATTTCCGCTCGAAACGCAGTTCGGGTGGCTGAAGACAATCCTTCCGCGGGCAAAAACCATCGGCGTCATCTACAATCCCGGCGAAAATAAGAAGCGCGTCGAAGACGCCGCCCGTGCCGCCCGCCGCTTGGGGCTTAGCCTGGATGCCGTCGCGGTGTACACTCCCCAGGACATTCCCTCTGCCCTCACCGCGCTGTCGCGGAGAGTTGATGCTCTGTGGGGCCTTGCCGACGCGCTGACCTTGTCTCCTCAGATGGCGAAACACATCCTTTTGTTCGCATTCCGAAACAAGATACCGTTCGTCGGCCCTTCCGACGCATGGGTGCGGGCGGGCGCGCTCTATGCGCTTGATTGGGATTACAGCG
>JBGPUS010000145.1:0-6020 GCA_041491325.1 Nitrospirota bacterium
AGATTTTATCTGCCTCGGAACTGAAGTGTCCGTGCCATAGGTGCTCCGATACGCACCCCGGAGACTCTTTGTAGCCGCATAATTCCGCAAGAATCTGTTTTTCCTGCTCCTCCGGTTTTTCGATGAACTCGTCAGTCACTACGGGTAATAAAGTCTGTTTCGCCCTTTGAAGATGTGTCGCGAATTCTTCTCCGATAAAATGACTCACCGTAGGTAACAAAAAACAAGGAGACAATCATGCTGCCCTTTCGTGTTGCAACAACAGTCATCGCGGCAATCAGCTCCCTCATTGTTACCGGACTATTTGTTTCGTACCCAGCAATCGTCGTTGCGGGCGAAACTCCGGGTGAGGACAAAAGCGTCAAGACGGTCCTCCACGCGGACCTTGCCGGGCAGGTGAACCCCGAGGGCCTTATGCTCTCGGCAGGCGCGTACCGCAGGTGGAGCGGCAAAATGGATGCCGCGTTCGACATGCCTTCTTCCTATTTTCAAACGGGCTTCGGGCTGAGCGTGAGCCCTGCCTACGCTAAGGCAGCGATGCACGCAGAGTGGCAGCCGGCCCTTTTCGCGAAATTCCGGCTGGAGTACGACGTGTACCGTTTTTTCGGACAGTACGGCGCCCTGCTCTCATTCCCGTCAGCGGGTTCGAAATTCGGAAAAGGCGAAGTGGAAGCGCTCGATGGCCGGGAGGAAAAAGCCTGGGGCCGTCGTATGCTTTTTCAACCCACGTTCTCCGCGAAGGCCGGTCCCGTCATCATCAGAAACCAGACCGACCTTGCCTACTACGGGTTCAGCGGCATCGGCCCCTATTTCCTAGACTGGGAATATGATACTCTGCTTAAGGATAATGATTTCGTTGCGGCAAACAGAACGCAATTTCTGATGAAAGCCTGGCAAGGGACCGGCGCGGCTTCCTTATTCGCGGGTCCGTATTACGAAATCACACACGCGGTGCGCGCGGACATCAACCGGCAACGTGTGGGCGGGTTATTGTACTGGGTCCCGGCGGACAAATTAGGCGCGTCGGACCGGCCGAGAGTCTACTCCCAGTTCGGGATGAACGTGCGGGACCGGAATCGAAACGGGGAACTTTACCTTATTCTCGGGGTGGGGTTTGATGTTGACTTGTAAGGGGGGGGAGAATCTGAAGCGTATCGTGAATCGGGCCTTGTGAAAAAGACGTCACCCCGCCGGAAGCTGCATTTTAAGCGGAGCGCGTCTTTCGCCGCACATGCGGCTTTCAAAGGTCAATGAGCGGTTTTCTTCGCGGTGTAATTCGGCTGGATAAATGAATGTTTTTCGATAACATCCAAAATCTGCTTGACCTTATCTATATCAAACACGGCGTCGTTATGGGACCTGACTTTCGCTTCTATATCGATCCAAATCGGGTTTTGATCGACGACTGCTGAAATTTTATCAAGTTGCTCCCGAATATTGTCCGGCCCCAGACCTCCGGCGTACCCGCACCGTAAACCCGGGATTTGTTTCGGCCAGGATTCCGGAACGATTCCCGCACCGTGGGACAGATCGAACAGCGTGGAAACCGCAACGCCCGATTTAACGGCAGCGTCTAAAATGTGGTAATTGACGTTGTCATATTGCACGACCACTTCTTTTTCCCAGGTTTTTAACTCCGCCGGAAAATTGTCGCCCAGGTGACAAAATTGGCCGAGCGTATTCAGCTGGATCCGTTTAAAATGTTTTTTGATTTCAAAGAGCGGAGAACGGGACAAATCACCCAGGAGCATATCGCCCTGGAGCAGATCTTTCATCCATTTTCCGCAGAGATGCATGGACAAATTTACCTTCTGCCCCTTGGACTGTTCGATCAACCGGTGTATCCATTCTTGTCTCGGGAAGTGATAATTGCCTTCGCGGTTTTTTGAAAATAAAATGCCCCACTCGACATAGGGGTGTTTCTTGGACAACGCCACCAACTCGCCCGGATCCACGCTGTTATCCGCGCCTGCAAAAGTAACCGTCTGAAGATTCATGCTTTCTCCTTTCAATCATGCACCAAAATAAGCATTTGTCATGCAATTTCTTATGCAAGTCTATGTTACTAAATGCATATTATATAGGAATTGTGGGACAAAGACAATCTCGAAATTAGCCCTTTTTTCCGGGGCGTTCAGCCGACGGGTGGGGGCGCGTCATCAACACGAGGTGAACGCGGTGCCGGGCACGCATCGTTGTGGATTTTTGTCATCATGGCCTATCCCTGTCCAACAACAGTCGAGCCCTCGATTTTTCGTGAAGGACGCGGCAGCTCTGTATGGGAAAGACAAGGGCGTCGTTCGATAAAGCGAGTAGGCTTGCAATGCGCCCGCGATGCGCCCGCCCCGGCATTCCGCTTCTGCCGTTCCATTCACATGCCGCACGCGAAATCCCTTTATATTCCAGCTCGATTATGATAGTCTTGGACCATTCACCGCTCTGTTTACGGAGAAATAAGGTTCATAAGACCTATAGGACTGATACGACCTATGAGTGATTCCAAAAATAACTTCATACCGCCTCACGGCAACTACCAGGAACTGCTTTCCTATCAGAAGGGCGAGGTGGTTTATGATCTGACCTTTCGGTTCTGTCAGCGCTTTCTCAAAAAGGGCGACCGCACTATCGATCAGATGGTGCAGGCAGCCCGCTCCGGCAAACAGAACATCGTGGAAGGCAGCAAGGCCTCCGGCACCTCCAAGGAGATGGAGATCAAGCTGACCAATGTGGCACGGGCCAGCCTGGAGGAGCTGTTGGTGGATTATAAGGATTTCCTGCGGGTGCGGGATTTTGCACTGTGGGACAAAGATTCCAAAGAGGCACAGTATGTCAGAAAGCTTGGCAACAAGCCCCATACAACCTATGAAACTTACCGCGAATTCTGCGAAACCCGCCCCGCCGAAGTGGTGGCCAACATCGCCATCTGCCTGATTCACCAGACCAACTACCTGCTGGATCAGCAGATACGACGCTTGGAGCAGGATTTTCTGAAAGACGGCGGCCTGCGCGAACGCATGACCCGCGCGCGTTTGCAGGCGCGAGATCAGCAGAAGAATGGGCGGGGGAAGGTATGAAGGCGGGCCAAGGCGCTCGGGACCTCGTTCCGTACCGTCAATGAGATCTTGAACGAAAAGCGGAGCATCAGTCCGGAGATGGCGCTTCGTCTTGCGCGCTATTTCGGGACATCACCTGATGTCTGGATCGGCCTTCAGGCGGATTACGACCTGTACTGGGCTATGATGAAAGCCAAGAAGGCGATCAACGAAATAAAGCCGCTCCAGGGGAAACGAGCCGCGTAATTGTCAAGCTGTGTCTGCTTTTCAGCGCTCAAGGGCTTCCGATGCCCGGTGGCCCATGCCGCTTCATACCCCATTTCAGTTGATTTTTACAAGGGCGCGCGCAAAGGGCCTAAACTTTGCTCCCCTCGCCGTGCCATAAGCTACGACGGAATATTACTATTGCCGCGGATTACTATTTCCATATCCTTCGCCGGAAGCGGCCGGTGAAAATAATACCCCTGAATTATGTCGCATCCTAAGCCGCGAAGCAGCTTCCATTGCTCCTCGGTCTCTACTCCCTCCGCAATTGTTTTTATGTTAAGTGAGTGCGCCATTGCAATTATTGCAGTCACTATTGATGCGGTATCCGGAGCTGTTACGATATCTCGTATAAAAGATATGTCGATCTTCAAAATGTCAACCGCGAATTTTTTGAGATAGCTTAAGGAGGAATAGCCGGTCCCGAAATCATCGATGGACAGTGAAAATCCCAGTTCTTTGAACTCTTTCAACATCGATATCGTCGAGACTACATTCTGCATAAAAGCGCTCTCGGTTATTTCCAGGGTAATTAAATCAGGGCTTAAATCTGCGTTCGATAAAATCCTCTTTACCCGCGCAAAGAGGTCCTTTTGCTTAAATTGGATTAAGGACAGATTCACCGATACGGGCACGACCGGGAGCCCTTTTCGTTCCCAGTCCTTGAGTTGTCGAAAGGTTTCTTCGAAAACCCATTCGCCGACCTCAATGATCAAGCCCATATCTTCAAGTACGGGAATGAACTTCCCCGGAGAAACCAGGCCTTGATCAGGGCTTCCCCACCGTATCAGCGCCTCCATGCCCACGATCTCTTTCGTATTGGCGTTTACATAAGGCTGGTAATAAAGCACGAATTCCCTATTTTTTAGGGCGCTGTAAAGCCGTCTCTCCATCATCAAAAGCTCGGAGGCCATGTTATCCATCGCCGCTGTGTAAAAATAATAGTTTTTCCTGCCTTGCTCTTTCGCTTTTCCAAGAGCCAGGGTGGCGTTTTTCAATAAGTCGTTTGCGGTCTTCCCATCTTCCGGGTAAATCGCGATGCCCGTGGTGACGGTTATCACGAGTTCCGTGTCCGCAAGCTTCAGCGGCTGCGAAACATTTTTCATGATTTTTTCGGCGACAAAAACGATATCTTCGGAATCGGACACGTCTACCAGGGCTATTTCAAACTCATCATTGCCGAATCTCGCCACGGTATCCCCCTCACGCACGGATCCGGCAAGTACTTTCCCGATCTCAATCAAGACTTGGTCCCCGAGCTCAGGCCCGTGAGTATCATTGATAAGCTTGAATCTGTCGATGTCGATACTCAATACCGCAATCCGTTTCTTACTATACGCAACTTTTAAAATACTCTGGCCGAGTCTATTAAGAAAAAGCTTTCTATTCGCCAGGCCTGTCAGGGCGTCAAAAAAAGCCAGGTAGTCGAGTCTCTCCTCAAGCGACTTTTGTTGGGTAACGTCCTTTGAGATGGCGACAAAGTCGGTTACAGCGCCCTTATCATCCATGAGCGGCGTAATAGTGTTATAGATTTCAAAAAGCTCACCGGTTTTCTTTCTGTTCGTTACTATCGCATTGAATACGCGTCCTGAAAGAATGGTATTCCATAGATCTTTATACGTACTCTCAGGCAGCTTTCCCGATTTGAAAATCCTCGGATTTTTGCCCAGCAGTTCTTCCCTGGTGTACCCGGATATTTTTTCCACCGCCTTATTTACATAGGTAATATCCCCCTCCCTGTTCGTTATGAGCATCCAGTCAGAGGACCCCTCAACCGCCAATGAAAGTTTTCTCATCTCCTCGCCGGACCGTTTCTGTTCCGTGATGTCCCTCCCATAGACGTTGAGATAGCGGGCGTTCTTAACACACACCATAATTAACGAGAATATCGTATCGCCGCATACAACCTCGATTTCCTTGCTCGCACCCGTGCCGCAAACATCCAGAACACTGCCTGCTATGCCGGCAGGCACCTTCCGGCCGACTTCGGTGTTCCAGAGCTTCCGCAAGCACGAACTGGCAGAGTTCGCATAGAGGATAGTGCCGTCAAATGAAAATCTGAGCACAGGGGCCGGATCCTCTTCAGGGAATCTTGCCAGGTTCGCGACCGCCTCTTCAGCCTGCTTGCGGTCGGTTATGTTGTCGAATACGGCGACAAAATATTCTTTTTGCGTGCTGTAGACCGAGATGCTCAGCCAGCCGCCAAAAGACGCTGACGAGATCTCAAACTTCTCCGGCTTGCCGGTCAACGCAACCCTGCCGTAAATCTCGAACAACTCCGGATACGCTTCCCGTATGCCCGGGATCACGGCGCTGACCTTTTTCCCGATGACATCGTTTAATCCCGTTAATTTTTCAAATGCGCTGTTCACATCGAGATAGACAAAGTCCCGCGGCCGGTCCTCATCAAAAAGCATCCTGCAATAGGCGAAGCCTTCCAGCATATTCTCGAATAATAAGCGATAACGCGTTTCGCTCTCATGGAGGGCTTTATCGGCCTTCTCGCGCTCCTCCAGTATTTTCATGGGATTGACCACCCAATAAAGGATCAGAAACGACGCCACAACGCATAAGAGCAGGGTATCCGTCAGATCCACGAGAAGAGGCGGCATCCATGTTTCGATACGTATGAATCTAAATATGACCATAATGAGCAGTTCGGTGCATCCAATGGACGCCACCAGCGTCAGACCGATGCGGAAC
>JBGPUS010000146.1:0-6010 GCA_041491325.1 Nitrospirota bacterium
CCTGTCTTGTGTCTGGTGTGATACAATATCAATTAGAGATCAGAATAGACGCAGACGGGAAACGACACGTATGAACCTCGGCAGATTCAAGAACATAGTCATTGCGAAAGTAATCACCCGCTTCCCTTCGCTCGCGGACAGATTTGTGGCCGCCTACACGCCCTGGGAGTCAGAAGAGATTCCCTGGACCCCGGTGAAGAAAGCTCTCCTTCACTCCAGGATCGCCATCGTGACTACGGCGGGCGTTCATCATCGCGATCAGAAACCGTTCGATATGCAAGACCGCGAGGGAGACCCGTCCTACAGGACCATCGACCTGTGGAAACCTCTTCCCGAGCTGATGATCACGCATGATTATTACGATCACACAGATGCCGACAAGGACATCAACATAGTGTTTCCGATTGAACGGCTGAAGGAGTTCGAACGATTAGGATTAATCGGGCATGTTTCCGACATCCACTACGGTTTCATGGGACATATCACGGGAAGGCATATCCCCGCCTTGATCAACAAAATTGCGCCTGAAGTCGCCCGCAAATTACACGAAGACAACATCGATGCCGTGCTCCTCACGCCTGGGTGAGGCATCTGCAATCAGTCCGTGGGATTGATACAGCGCGCAATAGAGGCCCAGGGGATCCCGACGATCGGTGTGTCGATTGTGCGGCAATATACCGAGAAGGTCAAGCCGCCGAGGACCGTCTTCCTGAGATGGCCTTTCGGTCATCCGTTCGGCGAACCGTTTAACATTGCACAGCAGCGCGTCGTGCTGGCAGAAGCCTTGCGCGCACTGAATGCCATACGCAAGCCGGGAACGATCATCGACCTGCCTTACAAATGGAAAAGGGAAAAATACGAGGGTATTGACATTCGCGCACTGCTCTTGAAAGAAGCTAAATAAACTACAGGGGAATGCTATAATTTTTACTCATGACAACCAATTTCCACACGAAGGCACGGAGATCACGAAGAGAATCCTGTTAATTTAATGAATTGGTTTTTTCTTTGTGGCTTCGTGGCTCTGTGTGACAGAATATCTACAACTTGATCAAATATGATACCCCTTAAATTCACGCATAAAAATACAAAGCTGTACTCCTTTGCTTCAGCCCTGGCGCTCATAACCATCGGCTATAACATTATCGAAGGCGCGGTTTCCGTCTTTTTCGGGATCGAGGACGGAAGCATGGCACTTTTCGGATTTGGAGTGGATTCCTTCGTGGAGGTAATTTCGGGCATCGGGATCTGGCACATGGTGCGTAGGATAAGAAATTTCGGCGAGGAGCGACTCGATCATTTCGAGCAAACTGCGCTCAAGATAACCGGAACCGGGTTTTATGCCCTCACCCTTGGGCTCTCGATTAGCGCCGCCGTCAATCTCTACCAGGGGCACAAACCGGAGACGGCGTTCTGGGGTATTATCGTTTCCGTAATCTCCATTGCCGCGATGTGGCTGTTGATCCACTACAAGGTAAAAGTCGGAAAGCAGCTTAATTCAGAGGCGATCCTGTCCGACGCCGCTTGTACGCGCGCCTGTTTACAACTCTCAGCAGTTCTGCTCATTGCGAGCGTGGGATACGAACTCACCCATATCGGCGGAATCGACTCCGTCGGCACGTTCGTTATTGCGGGCCTTTGCTTCCGGGAAGGGAAAGAGGCGCTTGAGAAGGCAAAGGCAAAAAGCCTTGCCTGTGCCTGCGGCGGAGCTTGCCGTACCTGAGAATCGATTCGGCCTCACACTCTTGAACCGATAAACTATCCGCGACATAACGGCCGCGGACTGACTCGTAGTGCTGAATACTTTCGCGATTGCGGGTTGAAATTATAAATTGGGGGTACCATGAGCGTATTGATCGGGAAGGAAATCGAGAAAGCGTTAAAAAGCAAGCTGATCACCATCGAACCGCTCGACAAATCGCAAATTGGACCGGGTTCAATCGATCTTACGCTCGGCAATGATTTTAGAATTTTCAAAAAACGGTCAAAGATCTATCACGTAAAAAATGATTCTCACTTTCAGGATATCACCAGGGATGTTCATGTTAAAGACGGCGACTATGTCGTTATAAAGCCGGGAGAGATGATTCTGGGGATCACGAAAGAAAAAATCACGCTTGCCGATCATATATCCGGCCGGCTTGAAGGACGAAGTAGATTTGCGCGTTTTGGGTTGGCTGTTCATGTTACCGCCGGTTTTATGCATCCGGGCATCTCCAACCATCAGGTTCTGGAAATCGTAAACTTAGGACATGCGCCGTTGGCACTGTATCCCGGTACGAGAATTTGCCAATTCATATTTGAAAAATGCGACGGTCATGCTAAGTATCAGGGAAGATTTGTTGAGCAAACTAAACCATAAATCTATCCCGGACGAGCCGGAATCAAAAATCTTAGACTGGATTACAGGATGATAAATCTGATTAACAACTTCTGAATCCTGTCAATTCTGTTATCCCGTCAAAAGATTATAAATCTTTTCTTTCCATTTTGAGAAGAATCTGGTACTTAACTTCCTGATATCTCGCCCTCCAAGAGAGGCCGCCCTGTGATAAAATGTAAGCAGAAAACGAAACGAGCACACAGGAGGTATGGATATGAAGAAGATCCTTTTGTTCACCATTTTAATTCTTTTGGCACTTGCGTTGGTTTCCCTTGCGTCCTATTCAGGAGAAAGCCAGATGCCCGCTCCCCCGCCCCACTCCAAGGACTTCGAAAAAATGAAAGAACTGGCGGGAGTTTGGGAAGGGACCGTGGACATGGGAAAAGGGATGGAGCAGCTCAAGGTAACCTATGAACTGACCTCGGCGGGAAACGCCGTTGTGGAGCGGTTCGCTGCGGGAAAACCACACGAGATGGTCACGGTCTACCATGATTATAGCGGGAAACTGACCATGACCCACTACTGCTCGCTCGGAAACCAGCCTCACATGGAACTCAGGAATCCCGGCGAGAACACTATGACGTTCGTCCTTTCTGAAAAGAACCCGGGCCTTGCCTCTTTAAACGAGACCCATATGCACACGCTGACCATCGCGTTTGACGGCAAGGACGGCATCACGCACACCTGGACCCTTTATGACAAAGGAGCGAAGAAAAACGACGTTGTCGTGAAACTGGCGCGCGCGAAAATGTAGCCTGATCATGCAGGGAGCGCAAAAAAAACAGCCGAGGCATTTATACCCCGGCTGTTTTTTTTGCGAAAAATCTGACGAGTCCCGCTCCTTTGTACACACATAGTATGAGTATCGGTGCGGTGAGGAAATTCATTTCAAGTGTTTGTTGCGAAAATAGCGTTGTTTTCTGCATTTTTTATTTTTTATGTTATATTTAAAATGCTCTGCTTGAGGTAGCAGTGCATTGCAGCAGCATCGCATAGATGCTGAATTGTGTTTTTTTTGCAACTTTCCCTAGTCCCGGTTCATGATCGACAGAATCTTGTAGCTGCGGCATCCGTATTTTCCAGGGGCGTTGAATGCTCCCTACCCGTTGGAAAAGAAGGGAGGCAACAGAGAGTGGAAAATTCTGGTGGTATATCAACGCCAAACATCTTGACCGTGGATGATAGCCAGGTTAGTTTGCAGATGCTGACCTACATTCTGAAAGGGCGGGGCTACAAGGTGCGACCCGTAACCAGCGGCAAGCTGGCAGTGCAGACCGCGCTCGCCAATCCGCCTGATTTGATCCTGCTCGACATTACTATGCCGGAAATGGACGGCTTCGAGGTCTGCAAGAGGCTAAAGGCAACCGAATCCCTGAAAAATATCCCGGTGATCTTCATCAGCGGCATCAGCGAAACCCTGGACAAGGTAAAGGCCTTTTCGGTCGGCGGTATCGACTACATAACAAAACCTTTCCAGGTGGAAGAGGTTGAAGCGCGCGTAGACACTCAGCTCAAGCTGCGTTCCCTACAGCGCAAACTCGAAGGACACAATCATCACCTGCAGCAGATGGTGCTGGAACAGGTCAAAGATATTTCAAACGCACAACTGGGAACCATTATCGCCCTTGTGAAATTGGCCGAATATCGCGACGAAGATACGGGCAATCATATTATCAGGATGCAGAGCTACTGCAAGGCGCTGGCATCGCGCCTGGCCGCCAAGCCCGGCGCCGTCATTGACGACGATTATGTAAAGAATATCTATTACGCGAGCGCCATGCACGATATTGGAAAGGTCGCCATTCCCGACTGCATCCTCTTGAAGCCGGGAACGCTGACTGAAGAAGAGTTCGACAAAATGAAAACGCATACGGTGTTGGGCGCGGAAACATTGGCAAAGGTATATGATAACTACCCGAATGTATTCGTAAAGATGGGGATGGAGTTGGCCCAGTCGCACCATGAACGATGGGACGGCAGCGGGTATCCCGACGGACTCTCCGGGGAAGCGATACCCCTCTCCGCACGGATCACCATGCTCGCCGACCATTATGACGTGATGCGCAGTGTGCGTCCGTACAAAAAACATGCTTTTGACGCGGCAAGGACATATGCCGCTCTCACCGAAGGCGACGGTCGAACCATGCCGGGTTACTTTGATCCGAGCGTTCTCGAAGCTTTCAAGGAGATAGCAGGCGAATTTGAGGCCATCCACGACGGATTTCAGGGATGAACAAGCAGCCTTTTCTTTTATTTTGACATAACCATGACCGCGGACAGTACTGCAAGAACCGCCACCGCCTCAATTATAATCCACGGCCAGGCTTTCTTAAATACAAGCTGCGGTCGGAGAACGCCTGCATCGGTCCGCAACGTAATTTGCGGCCGGTATTCTCTGCCGGGCTTCAGCGCGCCGCTCTCCACGCGAAAAAGGAGCCGCGCGGTGTCCATTCCGAAGGCTTGCGGCTTGGGTTTGATCCAGAGGTCGTTGGTTGCTATGGTCCCCGTTCGTGCGCTGCACCCCAGCGCCATGACCGGTACGCTCACCCAGGAGATGTTCTGCCACCACGGGAGCGTGACCGGCTTGCCCGCCTGCGCCTGAATGATTCGCCTTCCGCCCTTTGTCTTTTCCGAGAACGCGAGCAGCGTTTTCTGGATCGCCTGTTTCATTTCGCGCGCGCTTTGGTACCGTTTGTCCATATTGAGTTCGAGCGCCTTGTTCACAATGGCCGCCGTTTCTTTCCGGATTGCCGGGTTCAGGCGGCGGGGATCGGGAAAATGAAGGGGATTTTCCGAGGGATTGCTGCCCGTAAGACAATGGTGCAGCGTGGCGCCGAGGGAAAAAACATCCGACCGCGCGTCCGTCTGGCCGGTCCCATACTGCTCGGGCGCGGCATACCCGGGCGTGCCGTAGACGTACGTGTCCTCCCGCTTGTCCTCTTTGAAAAAACGCGCAATGCCGAAATCGATCAGCTTGATCCGCCCGTCCCGCGCGATCATGATGTTAGACGGCTTTAAGTCCCGGAAAATGATGGGACGGGGGTTCTGCACACTCAAAAAATGCATGGCCCTGCAGAGCTGGAGCGCCCAGGACAGGGCCAGCCCCTCGTCTATCGGCTTGCCGCGACGCGCCAGGAGAAGTTGTTCAAGCGTCCTGCCGTCGATGTATTCCATGACGATGTAGTGCGCCCCCCTGACGGAAAAGTAATCATAAACCTTCGGGATGTTGGGGTGCGTGAGACGCGCCAGTATCCGCGCCTCGGTTTGAAACTGCGCCAGGGCTTCGTCGGCCTTTTCCAGGGGCATGGTACCGGGCCGGAGTTCCTTTGCCGCAAGGACCTTGCCGCCCTGTCTGCGGTCCGCGACCTTGTAAACACAGCCCATCCCGCCCTTGCCGAGGATCCCGATAATTTCATATCTTTTTTTGAGAAGTTGCTTCATTTTAACACCAGAAGTCAGGAGACACTTGGTGTGACCCTTGCTCCTTGACCTTGCCCTTTAACCCTGTCCCCTGGACCCTAGACCCCGGACCCTGTCCCCTTGCCTCTCACGCCGCCTTCACGCCGCATTTCGCGCAATACCTGGCGTTGGTCCGGATCAACGCGCCGCAACCCGGACAGGCTTGCG
>JBGPUS010000147.1:0-5995 GCA_041491325.1 Nitrospirota bacterium
TAAGAGTTTGCCTTTCCCGCCCCCTGGCTTTGGTTTCTGATTCGTCTTAACCTGAATCGTCAAAGCAGTGCTCTTTTTACTGGAAAATGCCACAAGGTCTATGCCAGCATCAGTAGTTAAGGGCGCGGATTCAATTCCATGTGACAGTAGTTTATATTGGACGATGAGTTCGCCGCATTTCCCGATTTGTTGATTGGTCAATTTCATTTTTCATACCTCCGATAATTATGTAACATGACATCAAACCACAGTAATGATGGATTATGCCAGCTGCCGTCCTTTCCTCATATCATCAGGCAATATCCTTTTGGCGGAATCGAACATTTCAACATAGTGGACACGATCCCACGACCAAGCTTCTTGAATCTCATATTCGGTATTGTAACGAATCCATATAAGAACATCCCAATTGTAATTTAGTGCTTTGCCGGCATTTGTGATGACGCTGCCTTTTTTGCCACTTGGCCGATGAGCCTTTATCTGATAGTGAATATTTTCGTGGACAAAATCATGCCCTCTGCTTACAGCAGTTTTGTCACGCATATATGCCGAGTAATCTTCATCAGACATACCAACGAGCTTTGCTGCATCATATTCTGAAATAGTTGAAGTAATAGATGGCGCAACGCCATAGTGGAGCTGCCAAGCCAATGCCACCTGTACGAGATTTTGTCTTAGGATAGTGCTCATATCTTTTTCAATTTTCTCCAGTACAACAAGGGGATCACGAGCCCCCTTCGATAATATCGCAAATCCGTTATTGGAGAGCCCCCTACATAATACCGGATTTGCGGTGTTATCGAGTTTAGCAATGATTATGCCACGTCGGTTTCAATATGCAAGACGAATATATTCCTGATTCACTGCGATGTCAATGATAACAATGGGGTGTGCCAACCCAAAATAGAAGTGTCCGGTTTTAGAAAACAACAGGAAGTGAAGCGAAACGGGGGCGTTTCTTTATCTTTGACGTCCCCGGAATTTCCACCGTTGCACGCGTGTTCTCTGAAAAGAAAAGCCGGCCAAAAATGAATTTCTTCACTTCCAACTGGCTTAACCTACAAGGTTCTCCTACCGTAAACGCGCCCCGCATTTTCTGCAGACATGCTTGTGGAGCTCAGGGCCTAAATATTTTTTACAGGACGGGCAGCGCCAGTTAAAGGCGGTAAAATTGATAAAAGCGAGGATAAACAGAATCTGCACGTAGAGCATGACGTTTTTTCGGAACTGCCCGAAAAGATCCGGGCGATTGTAGACAGCGGCCGTCAGAAGAACGAGCACGACCGCGGTAACAACGGCGATCAGTTGACGCTTCAGGCGACGGGCGAAATCGTTTTTTATTTCTTCCTGTTTGTCGTTTCTTTTCATCAAGAACATCCCTTTTGCGTGGATTTCAACGCGGTGTTGTGCGCTGCTGTGCATTTTCCTGCATCAGCTTCGTCATCGCTTTTGCGAAGGCAGCGGGCTCTTTAACTTTAGAGCCTTCGAGCAGGAGCGCCTGGTTGTACAGCAGGTCGATATATTCCGATAAAATTTCGTTATTCCCGCTCTTGTCCAGGAGGTCGTTTAGTATCCCCAAAATCTGATGGCTCGGGTTGACTTCGAGTATTCTCTTCTGGACCGGCACTTCCTGGCCCATGGACTTGAGCATTTTTTCCATCTGCGGATCAAGCCCGCCGTCCTCGGCCACCAGGCAGCAGGCCGAGTCCTTGAGCCTGCCGGAAAGGCGCACGTCCTTTACTTCGTTCTTCAGTTGTTCTTTGATCCTTTCGAGCAGCTTGCCGAATTTTTCCTTTGATTTTTCCTTGTCCGCGTCCGTGCCCTTATCGAGGCTGATGTCGCCTTTGACCGCCGATTTTACTTTTTTGCCTTTGTAATCCTGCAAATCCAGCATGATGAGATCGTCGATATCGTCGGTCAGAATCAGGACCTCATAGCCCTTTTCCTGGAACGCTTCGAGGTACGGCGACTGCATAACATCTTCATCATCCTTGCCGAGGATATAATATATCTCCGACTGCGCGATAGGCATATTCTTTACATATTCTTCGAGCGTCGTAAGCTTTCCCGGAGTTGTCTTGGTGGAACGGAACAGGAGCAGGTCGGCGATCTGTTCTTTGCGCGAAAAATCGAAGTGGATCCCCTCTTTCAGGACCCTGCCGAATTCCTGATGGAACTTGACATAAGCTTCGTAATCGTTCTTTTTGAGGTCCGTCAGGGTGTCGAGTACTTTTTTGGTGATGTTCTTTTTGATTACCTCGACCTGCTTATTGGACTGCAGGATTTCCCGGGACACGTTGAGCGGAAGGTCCGAGGAGTCCACTACGCCGGTGATGAACCGCAGCCAGGCGGGAATGAGCTGTTCACAGTGGTCCATGATCTGGACCCGTTTGACATACAGGGTCGGACCGATTTTGAATTCCCGGTACTGGATCCCGTACGGGGCCTTTGCCGGAATGTATAGGAGGGCGGTAAATTCCGAAGTCCCTTCGGCGCGGTAATGGATAACCCTGGCCGGGTCGCCGAAATCATGGGAAATGTGCTTGTAGAAGTCGTTGTATTCTTCCGTGGTGATTTCCGCCTGGTCTCTGAGCCAGAGGGCCTTCCGGGCGTTCATGGTTTCTTCTTCCGTGACTTTGATCTTCTTGGTCTTGTCCAGCGGGTCTTCTTTTTCCCGTTCCACATCCATCACGACGGAATATTCTATGTAATCTGAATATTTTTTAATGATCGACCTGAGTTCCCATTCGTCCAGATATTGTTTCTCTTCCTGCTTGAGATGCAGGACCACATCGGAGCCGGCCTGTTCTTTTTCCGTTTCATCGATGAGGTACGAACCGTCCGCGGTCGACTCCCAGGCGATGGCTTTATTGGTCTTTTCCGAGGCTCTCCGCGTAATTACCACGACCTTGTCGGCGACCATGAAGGATGAGTAGAATCCGACGCCGAACTGTCCGATGAGTTCGGGCCTGTCTTTTACAGCCTTGTCCTTGAGCGCCTGGAGGAACTCTTTGGTGCCCGAATGGGCTATGGTCCCCAGTTCCGCGATAACATCTTCACGGGTCATGCCGATGCCGTTGTCGCGGATGGTCAGTGTCCCCGCGGCTTTATCGACGATGACCTTGATCTTCCATTCTCCGGCCACGGGAAGAAGGTCTTTGTTCGTGAGTGACGCGTAACGCGCCTTGTCGATAGCGTCGGATGCGTTGGAAATAAGCTCCCGAAGGAATATTTCCTTGTGGGAGTAGAGGGAATGGATCATCAGGTCCAGAAGCTCTTTAACCTCGGTTTTGAATTCTACTTTTTCCGCAGCCATGAACGCACCTCATTCCGTGAAATATGCGAGGCAATGAACTTTCGTTGCCGCGCTCGCAGGTCAGCCCCGTAGTGCAGCCGCTTATATATACCAATTCGTCAATCCCTTGTCAAGATGAACAGCCATCTCAAAAAAAGAAAGAGAAACCGTCGTTTCGGTTTCTCTTTCGTATTTATTCAGCACAGTACGCGTACATTGCAGCGCCTATTTTTGCCATGTTGTCATTCCCGAGGACGTAATCGGGAATATGGTGTTACGAATAACCGGAAATCAGATCCCCGATAAAACAATTCGGGGATGACCATTTAGGGTGCTTTGAAAGCCGCTTTGAGGTGAGCTATTACTTCGCGTTCGGCGTAAACAATGCATTTCCCATTTTGTCTTTGCACGAAGCGATTGCATCCTGTCCTTCTTTGGATACTGTCCAGTTTACGAATTCCATCGCCTCTTTAAATTTGACGTTCGCGTGTTTGGCCGGGTTCACCGCCATGACCCCGTACTGGTTGAAAAGAACGGGATCGCCTTCCAGCACGATGAGCATTTCCAGCTTGTCTTTGTCCTTCGTGCCAAGCCACGTACCCCTGTCCGTCAGGGTGTACGCCCGCTTCTCATTGGCGATTCTTTGCGTCTTTTCCATGCCCTGGCCCGCGTCGAGATACCATTTTTTGCCGTCCGGAGAGACGCCCGCTGTTTTCCAGATGGAAAGCTCCTTGGTATGGGTGCCGGACTTATCTCCCCGGGAAACGAAGAGAGCGCCCGAGTCCGCAAGCTTCTTGAAGACGTCTACGGTTTTTTTCATTCCTTGTATCTTGGCCGGATCGTTCGAAGGGCCGATGACGACGAAATCGTTATACATCACGTCATGACGGTTGATGAAATAACCTTCTTCGACGGCTTTCAGTTCCTGCTCCTTGGCATGGACGAAGACCACGTCGGCGTCCCCTCTTTTGCCGATCTCAATGGCCGCTCCGGTCCCGACCGCGACGACGTCGATCTTGATTCCCGTCTTTTTCTCGAACAGGGGCAGAATGACGTCGAACAAGCCGGAATTCTGCGTACTGGTCGTAGACGCGCAGCGTATCCGCGTTTCAGCGGACGCCGCTACAACATTGCCAAAAATGAGTGTGATCAGGAAAACACTTACAAACACGATACTCTTAAACTGCTTCATGCATTTACCCTCCTGTAGGTTATGATTTGTCGGCCGAATATCAAGCCGGAATCCCCTGGCATTGCGCTAAACCACATCATTCGCTGTCCGCGACCGTCTTACGCAACCGAAGGCCGCGTGGCAGTTTCGCCTGCTCTCGCTTTAAAAAAACCTGGAAATCTCGGGAAAACTTCCAGAACAGCAGAATCGCCCGTTCGCCGTCCTCCGTCAGCCTGGCGCCCCCGCCGCCCTTGCCGCCCGTGACCGCCTCAACAAAAGGTTTTTTTGTCTGCCGGTTCATCGAATCCACGAGGTCCCAGGCATGGCGATAAGACATGGCCATCGACTTAGCGGCTTTTGTGATGGACCCATATTCGCGGATCCGTTCCAGCAGCACGACTCGGCCGTGGCCCAAAAAAGTCCCTTCGCTGCCGTCTATCCAAATGCGGCCGCGCAACGCCGGGGAGTTTGACGTTTTGCCGAGCGCTTTCTTTTTCACTGCATGCATTTGCGTAATATATAGAAAAGCATAACGAATGTCAAGCGGCGACTCTTCGGACACATACGCGCTGAGCCGGTGACGATGAAACAGAAAAGGAATCGCCCGGCGCCATTGACACGTATGCAACAAGGTGCTTAAATTGTAATAGATTTGAATTTCAAACCGTGTTCATCCGTGTGTCCCGTCTGCGGGATCCGTGGTTCCGGTTTGTTCGTATCGAATGATAATGGTCCATGTGCGGAAAGGAGGACGCTGTCATGAAAATACTTGTCATTGGATGCACGGGAAACGTCGGCGGCCATGTTGCGCGAGGCCTGGTAAAACAAGGGGTCGCCGTCCGATGCATGACGCGATCAACTGAAACGATGAAAGACATCCCCCCGGGAATCGAGGGGCATATTGCGGATTTAGATATGCCTGATACTCTGACCTGGGCCTTCAACGGAGTCGACGGCGTTTTCCTGCTCGTCCCGGTCGGCCCGAACGAGACCAGGCAGGGCCTGGCCGCGGTTTCGGCGGCAAAATCAGCACGCGTCAAAAAAATCGTCTACCTGTCCGTCAACATGCCGGAAGGCTCGGCCATAATTCCGCATTTCAGCAGCAAACTGCCGGTCGAGATCGCCGTCAAAGAGTCAGGAATTGCATATACGATCCTGAGGCCTAACAACTTCTTTCAAAACGACCTGCGCGTAAAGGACGTGATCATGCAGTATGGTCTATACCCAACGCCCCTCGGCAGGATCGGCCTGAACCGGGTAGACGTGCGTGACGTCGCGGACTGCGCCGTGACCGCACTGACGCAGCCCGGGCATGAGGGCCGGATATATCCGCTCCACGGTCCGGAGACGCTGACCGGAAACGACATAGCAAGGATCTACAGCAACCATGTGGGCCGCGACGTCCGGTATGCGGGGAACGACCTCGACGTGTGGGAGGCGCGCGTCAGGAACGTCATGCCCCACTGGTGGGTCCGAGATTATCGCGTCATGTACCGGTTCTATCAGGACCACGGGATGGTCGCGGACAA
>JBGPUS010000148.1:0-5981 GCA_041491325.1 Nitrospirota bacterium
CCCAAGGACCCCGCTTTTGCGGAAAAAGCGGCGTTGTTGCCTCCCAAATATCCGAATATCGAAGATATTCCCAAGCCGAGAAGAGACCTCGTCGATCGGTCAAAATACTTCATCGTCTGGACGTCGAACACCGAGAAAAATCTAAAAACTATTTTCCCGCGCACCGCTACGATCCGCACGTCGTACGGCTGTCCGTTCAACTGTTCGTTCTGCGTCGTGCACCATATCATGCGGGGCCAGTACCTGCAACGGACGCCCGAGGATGTCGTGGACGAAATCGGGAAGCTGCAGGAAGAGCATATCTACTTTGTGGATGATGAAAACTTCATCAATAACGACCGCATGACGAAAATTGCGACCCTCCTCATAGAGCGGGGAATAAAAAAGAAATACGTGAGCTGGGCGCGAAGCGACACCATCGTGAGGCACCCCGAGGTCTTTAAACTCTGGAAACAGGCCGGTTTGAGCATGGTCTACGTGGGGTTGGAAGCCATGACCGGGGAGCGGCTTGCGAAATTAAACAAGCGCACGACGGTCGAAACCAATACGAAAGCGGTTGCCATCCTTCGGGACTTGGGGATCACGCTCCATGCGAGCTTCATGCTCGACCCTGATTTCGGCGAAGAAGAATTCGAGGCGCTGAAAACCGAGGTCAAAAAAATCTGTCCCGCGGAAATAACCTTTACCGTGTTCTCTCCCTCGCCGGGAACCGAATTGTGGCAGAAGCATAAAAATGATTTCATCAAGGACCCGTACGTCTATTACGACTGCATGCACACGATTCTTCCGACGCGGCTGCCCATACGGAGGTTCTACCAGCACTTTTCCGACCTGTACGCCATGGTCTTCAAGGCCAATCCTCTCAGGCTGAGCAAGATCAAGTATCCGTTACGGGAACTGGTGACCGTGATCTACCGGGGGATAAAATACGTTATTTCGCTGAAACAACTTTACCGGGAGTATGAGCCCGATCCGGTCAAGGTGAAAAAATAAATCATGCATTCGTGCATTATTCTCAGTTCGCAGTTTCCACAGGCATAGGGGGGCGTCCGTGCGCATTCTTTTAGTAAAACCGAATCCTCAGCTTCTTGTGGCCAAACGCCTGCAAGAGGGTTTTCTGCATCTTGAACCGCTGGAACTCGAGATGGTCGCGGGCGGCCTTGCGCCGGAAGACGAGGTCGTCATCCAGGACCTGAGCTTCGAGAAAGACCCGGTTGCCGGGTTCCTGAACAAGGTCCGGACCTTTGATCCGCAGATCGTCGGTTTCACCGGCTACAGCAGCCAGTCGGGCATGGTCAAAAAACTGGCCGCGGAAACGAAGAAGATCAATCCCGGAATTACCACGGTCGTGGGAGGCACGCACGCGACGATCATTCCCGCCGATTACAACACGGACGGCATCGACATTATCGTGCGTGGCGAAGGGGGGACGGCCTTCCGCTCGCTCGTGGACCGTTTCAAAAAAGGGCTGCCCCTTGCATTCGGGGATGCCGTGCTTTCGCCGAAGGACTCCGAGTTCGCGAAAAAGGCCGCACTGCCGCCCCCGGAATTTCCTGATGTTGCCGACATTCCGCGCGCGCGCCGGGACCTCGTGGACCGTTCCCGGTATTTTTGCGTCTGGACTTCGAGCACGGACAAAAAGCTCGATACGATCTTTCCGCGCACCGCGAGCGTGCGCACGTCCACGGGCTGCGCCTTTTCCTGTTCCTTCTGCGTGGTCCATCACCTGATGCGGGGGAAGTACCTGCAGCGCCAGCCGGAGGACGTTGTCGACGAGATCGAGAAGATCCCGGAGAACCATATCTATTTCGTGGACGACGAAACGTTTCTCAACAAGGACCGGCTTACGAAGATCGCCACCCTTCTGCTTGAGAAGGGAATCAAGAAGAAATACATCAGTTGGGCCCGGGCCGATACGATCGTCAAACATCCCGAGCTGTTCCGGCTCTGGAAACAGGCCGGGTTGAGCGTCGTTTATGTGGGACTCGAGGCCATGGTCGGTTCGAGGCTCGAAAAATACAAGAAGCGGACGAACGTCGACACCAACCGCAAGGCCGTGGAGCTGCTGCGCGAGATCGGCATCACGCTCCACGCCAGCTTCATGGTAGACCCCGACTTTTCGGTCGAGGATTTCCGCCTGCTCGAAAAGGAGATCATGAACGTGTGCCCGGCCGAAGTCACGTTCACGGTGTTCTCACCCTCTCCGGGGACCGAGCTGTGGCAGCGCCATAAGGACGAGTATATCGTCGATCCCTATCTCTATTACGACTGCATGCACACGATCCTGCCGACCAAGCTCGACATGAACCTGTTCTACGCGCACTTCGCGAAGCTGTCGAGGATCGCCCTGCAGGCAAACCCGCTTCGTGTGAACAGGGTCAAGGTGCCGCTCCGGGAGCTGGCAAGAGTGATCTATCTCGGGACGCGGTATATTTTCGCCATGCGGAACATCTATAAGGACTACGTCGTAAAAAACAAACCATGAACATTGTCCGGACCATAAAGCAGGAAACCAGCAGCCTTTCCGACCGGACCGCGGTGATCGAAGGAGAAGACCGCGTAACGTACGGACACCTGTTGACCGCCGCGGACCAGGTCGCGGAGGCGCTGCGCCTGAAGGGCGTGTCCCGGCTTCACCGCGTCGGGCTTCTCTGCGATGACAGCATAGATTATATCATCGCGAGCCTGGCCGTGCTGTCCCTCTCCGCTGTTGTCGTTCCGGTTTCTCCCGAGCAGACCGAGGAGGAGGTCGAGACGGTCATCAATAGGATCGACGTCGATTTTCTGGTCGCTGAAACGAGGCTGCGGCAGGATGAACGAGGCGAGGCGCTCGAGTCCGCCGGGTTCCTGAATAAGGAATTCAGCATCGTGAAAAGGATCGCTGTGAAGCGGCCGAACGCCGAGTATTTTCGGATCAATCCCGCATTCATCCGGTTCAGCTCCGGGACTACGGGCGCCAGCAAAGGCGTCGTGCTGTCTCATGAGGCGATCCTCGCCCGGACCGAGGCCGCGGACCGTGGACTCCGGATTACCTCCGAGGACGTCGTCCTCTGGGTGCTGTCGATGAGCTATCATTTCGTGGTGACGATCCTTCTGTACCTGCGGCGCGGAGCGACCATTGTGTTGTGCGGGTCCCGCTATCCCAGTTCGCTCATCGAGGGAGTGAAATCGCACAAGGGGACCGTCATCTACGCGTCGCCTTTTTACTACAGTCTTCTGTCCCGCACCGATGCTCTTCCGGGTGACGCCCTGAAACGGGTACGCCTTGCGATCTCAACGGCCATGAAACTTCCGGACCAGACGGCTGACACGTTTTTCGAAAAATTCGGGTTTGAACTTACCGAGGCTTACGGTATCATCGAAGTTGGTTTGCCGTTTATCCGTCTTGCGGAGGGCAGGAACAAACGAGGTTCCGTGGGAAGGCCTTTGCCGGGGTTCCAGATTGCGCTCGACAACAAGGACGCCGAAGGCATCGGCGAGATCCGCATCAAGGGCGCGGGAATGCTGGATGCGTATTATGATCCCTGGCAGGGGAGGGAGGACATTCTCGCGGACGGTTGGTTCAAGACCGGAGACCTGGGGAAAATAGATGAAGACGGTTTTCTCTATATCGTGGGCAGAGACAAAGACGTCATCAACTTCGTGGGGATGAAGGTCTTTGCCCAGGAAGTGGAGGCCGTGCTGAACCTTCACCCGCTCGTGAAGGAGTCTCTCGTGTACGGCGCGCCCCACCCGCAGTACGGGCAACTGCCGTTGGCGAAAATCGTACTCCGGGAAGAAAACGGCGTTTTAGACGCGAACGAGCTGAGGCGCTTTTGTTATCAGCGCCTGGCGCGGTACAAAGTGCCGAAGGATTTTGAATTCGTAGAGCAGCTCTTCAGAACCGCGAGTGGAAAGATAAAACGATGAAAATCCTGCTCGTCAATCCCTTGGGCTCTAACTGGATCGAAGGCCGGGAGGATGACACGGAGACGGCCATCCGTATGGCGCCTATCGGCATTCTGTCCATCGCCGCCTATCTCATGGACCGGGGACACGACGTGGATGTCCTTGACTGTCGTGCGCCGGCAGGCAAAGCGGCCGCGGCCGTGCTATCGCATGCGAAGACCTTCAAGCCTTCCTTGGTCGGTTTCACGGCCGTGACCTCGAACTTTTTGAATGCGTATCGACTGGCCGAGGAGCTTAAAAGGACCGATCCCTCCGTCATGACCGTATTCGGCGGCGTGCACGTCTCGGCCCTGCGCGGAAAGGTCCTCGAACAATTTCCCGCCGTCGACGTCGTGGTCACGGGCGAAGGCGAGCAGGCCATGTCCGAGCTCGCGTCCGGGGCCCGGCCCGGGACAATCCAGGGCCTTATCTATCGCGAGAACGGCGAGATAAAAGACACCGGCCCGCGGACGGAGCTGTGCGAGCTTGACTCGCTCCCCTTTCCCGCCTACCACAAGCTTCATGGGTTCCCGAAGCGCTACAATGCAGCCCTGTTCAATTACCCCAAGGCGCCGAGCGCGACGATCATTTCAAGCCGCGGCTGCCCCTACCAATGCTCGTATTGCGACCGGTCCGTGTACGGCAGAAGCTTCCGGTATAATTCAGCGGAATATCTCTACGGACATATGGCTTTCCTGAAAAAGGAATTCGGCATCAGGCATGTGTTCTTTTACGACGATCTGTTCACCTTCAACCGTAAACGGATCGAGGACTTCTGCGGGCTCCTGCGGGATAAACCCCTCCGGATGACGTTTAACTGCGCGGTGCGGGTCGGACACATCGACGACGGCTTGCTGGCCATGCTCAAGGCTTCGGGCTGCTGGATGGTGAGCCTCGGCATCGAGTCCGGCGCTCCGGAAATCCTGGCCCGCCACAAAACGAACGTGGATTTCAACGAGATGCAGACCACGGTGCAGCGGATCCAGAAAAGCGGACTCCGTGCCAAGGGACTGTTCATGATGGGGCTGCCGGGAGAAACCGAACAGACGATCCGGGTGACGGAGGATTTCATAACCAAGCTCGGGCTCGACGACATGAATATGACCAAGTTCACGCCGTTTCCGGGTTCGCCGATCTACCAAACGGTCCGTGATGAGGGGACCTTCGTGGAAAACTGGGAATTGATGAACTGCATGAATTTCGTTTTTGTTCCACAGGGGATCGCTTCGAAAGAGCGGCTCGATGACCTCTACAATCAGTTCATACAACGGTTTTACACGGGAAAGAACTGGACCCGCAAGTTCGTGCCGCTGGCGTTCCAGTCTCCCGACAGCATGCGCCGCTTGCTCACGAACCTGCCCGCCTTTCTCAGAATAAAAAAAGACTTCAAACAGAGGCCGTGACCGAATGCGCGGGCACAAGGAGGTCATTGCATGATTCTTGTAACGAATGACGACGGCGTGTACTCTCCGGGCGTCCAGATCCTCGCCAAGCGTCTCCGGGAACTGGACCAGGTCGTCATCGTCGCCCCGGACCGGGAACGGAGCGCGGCTGGGCATTCCATGACCCTCCACCGTCCCCTTCTGATCGAGGAAATAAAGGAATCGGTCTTTAGCGTAAACGGCACGCCCACGGATTGCGTGAACATCGCCGTGAAAGGGCTCTTGAAGGAGACCCCGCGGCTGGTGGTCTCGGGCATCAACAAGGGCCCGAACCTCGGCGACGACGTCACTTATTCAGGCACGGTCGCCGGCGCAATAGAAGCGATAATTCTCGGCATACCGGCAATCGCCGTCTCTCTTGCGGCGCGCGAAAACTTCCGCTTTGCGGAAGCCGCGGAAGTGGCCTGCGCCGCGGCAGTCAGGATTTTTGAACAGGGGCTTGCCCAGGGCACGCTCCTTAACATCAATGTTCCGAACCTTCCGCTTTCCGAAACCCGGGGCGTGCGCATCACGCGGCTGGGCAAGCGTATCTATCACCAAATGACGGTGGAACGGGTTGACCCGCGAGGCAAGAAATATTACTGGATCGGCGGCGGAGAGCCGGACTGGGAG
>JBGPUS010000149.1:0-5971 GCA_041491325.1 Nitrospirota bacterium
ACCCCGGATTTTTAAATTATACCGCTGTGCCTGCGTTCGCCCAGCACGGCTCCTTCACCACATGGACGCAACAATGGCTGTTGCTCACGACGCTGGCCATCGTGCTCCCGATGTGGAACCTGGCGTTCGCATTCATCCCCCTGCTTCCGATTACGATGAGGTCCACCTTTTCCTTCTCAGCAAAGGACACGATTTCCTGGGCAGGCGACGGCGAGGTCGCCAGAACCGTGTTCACCACACCCACACCGCAGGACTTGCACACGCCCTTTGCCTTTGCCAGCAATTCCTCGCCCCGGGCTTTCATACTTTCGAGCAGCCGGTCGCGTTCCGAGGCGGAGAGCTCGAGATCGATGTCCGCGATCGAAGAGATGACCGTAATGAGGTAGGTCTCCGCATTTTTTGCTTTCGCGTAGTGGGACGCGACTTTAATGCTTTCCGTGGAATATTTGGACCCGTCAATCGGTACGAGTACTTTCATGTCCCCTCCTAAATTTCTTTTTTCACTTTGGCTTTTTTCATCGTGAGACCGATGCCGTCGAACATATAGAAGATGGCAAAACCCCACCACATGGTGTAGACCACGTAGAACACGAGAAGCCCCGTCATGGCCCAAGCCCTGTCCGAGACCTGCTGCGGCTCGATTTTATAATAATTGAACGCGGGCTCAACGGTCTTTCTCATTACGTCGGAAACGATCTGCGACTCGTTGATCTTGCCGAGCTTTTTAAGACCTTTGTCCATTCCCTTGAGGATGCTCCACCAGGTCGCCATGACCTCTTTTTCATCGACGCCGTACCGGTCGAAGACCTTTTTCCCCTCGTTTTTGTACATATCATCCGAGTCCTGTATTACTTTCGACAGGAATGCTCCGAGGTCACCTCGGATCTGTATATCCGGGCTTGCGGTCCGCGCGTCCGCGCCCGCTGTTGCCAGCAATTTCAGCGCGCCGGGGTTCTGCTGCTCGGGCTTTTCGAGCTTGATGACGACCTCGAAGTTCGCGCCCTTGAACTGCTCATTGCTCTTGGCGACCTTGGGGATAAAATAGGACGACCCCTTGGACAGCTTGTTGAACATGTCATCGGAGTACTGCAGCCCGTTCCTGCCGTCCCCGAAGACCGGCGAGAAGATAATTAGCAGCACGGCGGAGAACGTCATCGCCAGAAAAATCCCGATGGAAAGCGTTTTCTTATTAATGGTTGCCATGGCTAACTCTCCTCCCTCAATGTTTTTATATTCGCAAAGAACTTGCTGAAGATCCACAGCCCGAAAATGGCCACAACGATCCAGAAGACGACATTTCCGACGGTCTCGATGGCGTTAATCGTCGCTTTCGGCATACTGATGTACTCAAGCTCCACAAGCTTCTTGGGCAGGGTTGCCGCGCGGTTGATGAAGCCCGCGAGGATCGATACGGCGTAAAAACCGCGGATATGGATGCCCTTCACGACCTTGGTCGTGAGCGCTCCCACCTGGATGCCGATGAGCGAACCGATGAGCATGCCCATCGCCAGCGTGTAGAACACGTACCCATAGATGGCGTACTGCGCGATCGAGGCAAGACCGGCGGTGAAGATGATCTGCAGAATGTCGGTGCCGACCGTGGTGGCGGTGGAAACGCCGAAGACATACACGAACATGGGGAAAGTGACGAAGCCGCCGCCGACGCCCATGATGGCGGCGAGCATGCCGACAATCAACCCGCCTATCGCGACGAAGACGCCCGATATTTTCCTGCCGCCTTCGACGTAATCCTCATCGAATTTGACCATGGGCGGAATATGCATCTTCTGCAACTTAAGCGCCAATTCCGTGGTCCCTGAAGGACCGCCGTGCGCGTCTGTTCCACTCGGGCCTTTTCGGGACTTAAGAAAATCGATCATGGCATAGGTGCCGAGGAAGCCGAGGAGGATGGCATAGACCAGGCTGATAAACGCCTCGGACAGAAGCGGGTCTTTGTTATACAGCCCCTTGTTGATCGCGCCGCCGATGAAAGTCCCTCCGGCGGACCCCACAAGAAAGGCCATTGCCAGTTTTACCGAGACATTTCCGAGCTTCCGGTGAACGGTCGTCCCCATGATGGCCTTGGCGAAGATATGGAACACGTCCGTGCCCACTGCCAGGATGCCCTTTACGCCCGCTGCCATCAGCGCAGGCGTGATGATGAACCCGCCGCCCGCGCCGATGCAGCCCGTAATGAGCCCCGCAGCGAGGCCGATGGCGATGGAAATCATGAAAATATTGGTCGAGTAGAAGGCCGGCGCGTACGCCGACTTGCCGCCGAGCATGCTGGCCGCGTCCGCAAACGACACGATGACGATCGGCAGGAGAAGCAGAAGCAAAATCCACATCTTTTTTCGATTTTTGATGATGTTCATGGAAATTTCATAGTCCCATTGGGCGTGCGCTATGGACGCCGACTTCAGAAATTCATATGTGTCTCGAAGCACCCTCATAGTAAGACCTCCTTTTTTATTCTGTAAACTTAATGTTAAAACTTTCACCGCAGAGACGCAGAGCCATTCTTAAATTTCAACACGCTAAATTCCTTCTCTGCCTCCTCCCCCTCTGCTGCCTCTCAAAAGCCTCTTCCGTAAATTTAAATACCTTATCTAATCTCCGAACAATTTGAATTAATCTGAACTATGCCCGAATTTCCCGGCTTTCGTTTATCTATACTGCTTTTATTCAAAAACTGTATTTCTCTGCGACCTTTGCGGTAAAATAGCTCTCTTTTTTTGAAACGACCTTCTGTAAACGTTATCTGACCAGTTCCGTCCGTAATTTGTATTTAGTGCCGCTCCCCATAAGCCGCGTATAGGCTATGGGCTTTCCTTCCTGGCTGATGATCAGCCGGTGGACCACGAGCATCGCCGGCCCGTTGCCGTGCTTGAGGATCTCCGCAACATCGCCGTTCATCTCGGCGAGCTCTATCATCTGCACGACTTTTAATATTTTTTTGTTTGCCTTCTGCTGCATCATTTCATAGAAAGGCAGGTGGCGCACGTCGAGCTCATCTATATCGGGGACAACGTCTTGTTGAATGAACGACTCCTCAAGATAGGCCGGTTCGCCGTTCACCATCCGTTTGCACAGGATGTAGTAGACCTCTTTGTCCGACCTCAGATGCACCTGGACATCCTTGGGCGGTTTTTTTACTCCCCTTACAAGAAGTTCTTTATGGGCGCTCACCACCTCTCCGAATAATTCCACGGTCAATTTTGTTTTCATGGTAATGCCGAGATCCGGCATGGATTGTATGACAAAGGTCCCCTTGCCCTGCAACTTTCTGAGATAACCGGTCCGCACCAGCTCGGCAATCGCTATGCGCACCGTGGCCTTGCTTACGTCGTATGTTTTGCAGAGTTCGTCTTCGGTCGGGATTTGAGAGCCTACCGGCCATTCGAGCAGTTCTATCTTATTTCTGACGATAGAGCACATCTGCACATAGAGTTTTTCCTGGCTGTCCCGGTCTATCGTTTTATCCAGCAATAGAGTGCTCATTTCGTCCTAACCTTATAATGACTGTTTGTGCATAAAAAAAAATTCCGTGTACTTTTTTAGCAGTGCCGGGCTCGGGTCAAGACGCCTTTTTCACTGCGTGTTCGTAAGCCGGCTTGTTTTTGGACACCTCAAGCGGTGCAACGGCCTCTTCATCTTGTGGTTTGAGCTCGGCCCCCAACGCCTTGTTTGCTTGATCGTATTCGCCTGCTTCCGCAAAGGTTATTGCAACCATGATATCTTCCAGTTTTTTTATTAATCTTTTCATGGCGTCCTCCCTACGTTCTACTTATATGTATTACAATTAGTATGCCACAGTGCAATACACTGATAAATAGAAGTAAATTAGACAAACAACGACAGTGGAGCAATTATATGTTGCATATTGTGCCGGAAATGGGGGTGCCACAGGATTTGCGGAGCAACTTTTCGTTGCACGTGATTGCTAAGTTGCTATTCTGTAAAGCTTAATTTTTCGCTGAAGCTGCTGGCGGTAGATGCCGAGAGAAGTTGCTGCGCGGGAGATGTTGCCGTTGGACTCTATTAACGCTGCGGTAATGGCCTCTTTTTCTACTGCTGTCTTTGCGTCCTTAAGGAGAGGAGTTGAATTTCTGGGTTTTGCAGGGATCTCCCTCAGGGAAGGGGGCAGGTCCGCCGGCAATATTTCCGACGTATTGGCGAACGATATGGCCCGCTCAATGATGTTCTCAAGTTCCCTCACGTTGCCGGGATAGTTGTGGCCCATTAATACGTCCATGGCTTCGGAGGTGATCCCTTTTATCAAGATATCTTTTCTCTTCGATGCGTGTTCGAGGATGAAGTGCTTTGCCAGGAGCGGCACATCTTCCATCCGCTCCCTGAGCGGCGGAAGATGGATGTTGATGACGTTGAGCCGGTAAAAGAGGTCTATCCGGAATGCCCCTCGTTGGCATGCTATTTTCAAATCGCGGTTCGTCGCGGCAATGATCCTGAGGTCCACCTTGATCGGCCGCATCCCGCCGATCCGCATAATTTCGCCTTCCTGGAGCACCCGCAGGATTTTCGTTTGAAAGAGCTGCGTTACATCGCCGATCTCGTCGAAGAAAACCGTGCCGTCTCCTGCCTGTTCGAGCAGCCCCTTTTTCGTGTATTGAGCGCCCGTAAAGGCGCCTTTTTCGAAACCGAAGAGCTCGGACTCGAGCAGCGTGTCGGGGATGGCGCTGCAATTGATGGTCATGAACGCTTTCTCGCTTCTCGGACTCCAGCGGTGAATGGACCGGGCGATGAGTTCCTTGCCCGTGCCGCTCTCTCCGGTGATAAGCACGTTGCTTTCGCTCACCGCGGCCTTTTCGATCAAGCCGTAGACCTCCTGCATGGACGGGCTAATCCCGATGTTCTCCTCGAACCCATGCTTGTGCGTGAGCAGCCGTTTTTTATGCCTCTTGACCGCTTCTATGAGGACTTCGCCGGTTATGGGCGTTTCCAGGTAGTCACTGGCGCCTAATTTCATGGCGTCCACGGCTTTTCTTAAATCCGGCATGGAAAAAGCGATGACCGGTATCCGGTGGCGAACGTGGATGAGGCGGTCTTGCCAGTTTTCCGTATCGAGATCGAGAAAGGCGATATCATATTGGTCCGCGGCCAGATAATCCGATTCCGACGAAGCGGGATTTTTGCTCACATCCAGCGAATCGAGAGAAAAACCCGCAGCCTTGAACAGAGAGTAGAAATCCTTG
Source organism: Nitrospirota bacterium (assembly GCA_041491325.1). Lineage (GTDB taxonomy): Bacteria > Nitrospirota > UBA9217 > UBA9217 > UBA9217 > JBAZLV01. The sequence goes on from JBGPUS010000149.1 coordinate 5,214, forward strand.
GCTTTATCTGAAATAATCAGGATATTCATCATAGCAAGGCCATTATTAATCGGCTTCTTATGGACCAGGAGAGTCATGCGGCCTTGACCACAAGCACCGAGGACTGCGACAGCACGATGACCCGTTCGGCGACGCTCCCCATGAGAAGACTTTCCAGCCCTGTTTTCCCGTGGCTGCCGAGCACGATGAGATCCGCATTCTTTTCTTTCGCGGCATTGATGATGGTCTCGGACGGTTTTCCACTAAGTACCAGTCCTTCGATCGACATCCCCTCTTTCTGAGCCGACGTTTTTATCGCCTGCACGTTCTTTTCCGCTTCTTTTAATTCCGTGTCCGCTATGAGATTGCGCTGCATATGCGAGGAAACGATGTCCATGGGGGAAGCGGATTCGGAAGGCACGACGGCGACGGCGACCAGCTTGCTTCCGTTTCGCTTAACGAGTTCGATGGCTTCCGTTGCCGCGGCAACGCTGTGGCGCGAGCCGTCAGTGGCAAGCAGAATATTCTTGAACGTGAGCTGCGCCTCGCGCGGAACCACCAGAACGCTGCACGGCGAATGCCCGATGACGCGCGCCGTGACGCTCCCCATCATGAGCCGGCTGATTCCCGTGCGGCCGCGCTTGCCCATGACAATCATGGAGCTTTTAGCTTTTGCGGCTTCTTCAACGATGTATTTGTATGAGTCCTCCCCACGACGCACGATAATGTCGCACTCTATCCCTTCCTTCTTGGCCTTCCCCTGGACCGTTTCAAGAAAT